>CAZADJ010000163.1:0-6178 GCA_964483845.1 uncultured Actinomycetota bacterium
GACCATGTCGGCGACGATCGGTCCGAGGTCGAGGTGCTCGCCCCACTCGCCCCCGTCGAGCTCCGCGTAGGCGCGGTGGAGGTTGCCGACGATCCGTTCGGGGTCGTTCCAGTCGGCGAAGCGGCCGAGGTCCACCGACCGGGCGACCTCGAGCGGCGGGGTCCCCGACGCGTGGCCGTCCTCGGCGAGCTCCCAGACCCACCGGAGGTAGGACTCCATGTCGTCGAACACGGAATCGTCGGTGACCGGGCCGTGGCCGGGGACGACGGTCTCGACGTCGAAGTCGGCGAGACGCTCGTACGCCTCGAGCGAGCCCCGGACCGACCCCATCAGCACGAAGGGCGTCCCACCGTTGAACGCGAGGTCGCCGGCGAACATCAGGCCGAGCTCCGGCACGTGGTAGACGACGTCGTTCGTGGTGTGCGCCGGCCCCATCGCGTGCGCCTCGATGAGGAGGTCGTCGACGTGGACGTTGAGTCGGTCCTCGAAGGTGACGAACGGTGGGGCGATCTCGATGTCGCCCCAGTCGGTGCCGGGTGCGAACAGCCCCGTGGTCGACAGACCGGTCGCGATCATCTCCTGCCGACAGCGCTCGTGACCGATGATCGTCGCCGTGGGGACGAGGAAGTTGCCGTAGGTGTGATCGCCGTGGTGGTGGGTGTTCAGCAACGTCCGCAGCGGCCGGTCGGTCACGTCCCGGATCGTCTCCAGGAAGAGCTCGGCCCGCGGCACCGTGAAGCACGTGTCGATCACCGTGACGGCGTCGTCACCGACGAGGAACGCGGCGTTGTTCAGGCCCCACCCGCCGTGCAGCTGGAGGTAGGCGAAGATGCCGTCGCCGACCTCCTCGAGGCGGGGCGGCTCGACCTCGGGATGGTCGGGGTCGCGGGGGGTGCTCACGGTGGCTCCTTCCGGTGGTGTCCGGCTCGTGGGGTCGGTCGCGGGGCGGTGCTCAGACGAGGATGAGGCCGCCGGAGACGGTCAGCGCCTGACCGGTCATGGCGTCCGCAGCGGGGCTGGCGAGGTAGACGGCGAGCTCCGCGATCTCGTCGGGCTGGAGGAAGCGGCCGATCGGCACCCGCTGGAGCACGGCCGGTGCCACCTCCTCCGGCGGGACGCCGAGCAGCGGCGCGAACCCCTCGGCCGCCCCGTCGATCATCTCCGTCTCGACGAACCCCGGGCAGATCGCGTTGACGCGCACGCCGCTCTTCGCCGTCTCCAGCGCGAGGCAGCGGGTCAGCCCGACGACGGCGTGCTTCGTCGAGTTGTACGGGCTCTGGAACAGCGATCCGTACTTGCCGGCCGTGGACGCGACGTTGATGACGCGGCCACGCTCGCGCTCGAGCATGGCCGGGAGGAAAGCCCGGGTGACCCGGACGGTGCCGAAGAGGTTCACGTCGACGATCCGCTGCCAGTCGTCCATGTCGAAGTCGCCGAAGCGACCCGCGAGGTGCATCCCCGCGTTGTTCACGACGACGTCGACGGGCCCGAAGGCCTCGCTCGCCTCGTCCGCCAGCCGGGCGACGTCCCCGTCGGCCGTGACGTCGCAGCCGACCGCGACCGCCGCCCCGCCGTCGCGCTCGATCAGCCCGACGGTCTCGGCGAGGTCGTCGGTGGACCGGGCGGCGCACACGACGGCTGCGCCCTCGCGTGCGTATGCGGTCGCGATCGCCCGGCCGATGCCGCGGCTGGCTCCGGTGACGACCGCGACCCGCCCGTCCAGTCGTCCGGCGGTGGTCGCTCCCTCTGCGCTCATCGTCGCTCCGTTCGTCTCGTCGTGCCTCACCCCTCGCCGGTCAGCTTCCGCCTGGCGGCGGTGATCGCCGCTTCGGCAGACGGGTTCTCCAGCGTGGACAGGTCGCCGGGGTCGGTGCCGGTCAGCCACGCGCGCACGACGCGCCGGTGCACCTTGCCGCTGCGGGTCAGCGGGATGTCGTCCGCGACGAGGACGGCGGCCGGTCGCAGCGCCCTCCCGAGGGCCTCGACGATGCGCCGCTCGACCTCGTCAGCGAGCCCCTCCGGTCCGCGGTCCGATCCCGGCTCGGGCAGGACGACGACGGCGACGACCTCCCCCTTCACCTCGTCGGGGATGCCGACGGCCGCGGCGGCGAGGACGCCGTCGACCGAGGTCGCCACCGCCTCGAACTCCACCGGGCCGACGCGCTTGCCGGCGACCTTGATGAGGTCGTCGGAGCGGCCGGGCAGCTCCCAGGAGCCGTCGTCGTGCTCGATGGCGCGGTCGCCGTGCACCCAGACGTCCGGCCAGCGTGACCAGTAGGTCTCGAGGTAGCGGTCGTCGTCGTTCCAGAACCCCAGCGTCATCGACGGCCAGGGCCGGGTGACGACGAGCTCGCCGATCTCCCCGACGACACGGTCGCCGTCCTCGTCGAACACGGCGGCGGCGATCCCGGGTGTGGGCCCGGCGAAGGTGCACTCCCGCATGGGCACGGCCGGGCTGCCGGCCAGCAGGCCGCAGCCGACCTCGGTCCCGCCGGAGTAGTTGATGATCGGGCGGATCCCGCGGCCGACGTGACGGTGCAGCCAGCGCCAGGCCGGGGCGGTCATCGGCTCGCCGGTGGAGCCCAGGACCCGCAGCGGCTCGAGATCGTGGCGGGCGACGTTGTCCGCGCCGTAGCCGGCCTGCGCGCGGATCACGGTGGGGGCGAGCCCGAGGTGGGTGAGCCGGTGGGAGCCGACGGCCGCCCACAGCCGGTCGGGACGCGGGTGGTCGGGCACGCCCTCGAACATCACGGCGGTGGCGCCGAGCACGAGCGGGCAGATGACGAGGAACGGGCCCATGATCCAGCCCATGTCGGTCACCCACGTCAGCCGGTCCCCGGCGCGCAGGTCGAAGTTGTACGCCAGCTCGATCGCCACCCGGTACGGCATGCGACCGTGGGTGTGGATCGCGCCCTTCGGCCGCCCCGTGGATCCGGAGGTGAACGCGAGCAGGCACGGTGTGTCCGGCTCGAACAGCTCGAGGTCGGCGTCGTGCCCGCCGCCGGTGAGCTCGTCCCACCCGGTGGCGCCGTCGGGCGTCGCGCCGCCGAGCCGCGGGATGTGGACGACGTGTCGGACCCCGTCGACCTGGTCGGCTGCGTCGAGCGCGGTCGGTGCCATCTCCACCCGCTTGCCGCCGCGCGGCGTCGCGTCGGCGGTGACGAGCACCACCGCCTCGGACAGCTCGAGCCGCTCGGCGAGCGCGGCGGCCCCGTACCCGGAGAACGCCGGCGCGACGATCGCGCCGATGCGGGCGGCGGCGTGCACGATCACGGCGGCCTCGGGGACCATCGGGACGTACAGCGCGACGACGTCACCGGTCCCGACCCCGAGCCGGCGCAGGCCGGCCGCGGCGCGCGAGATCTCGTCGCCGAGCTCGTCGAAGGTGAACGTGCGGGTCGTGCCGTCCTCCCCCTCCCAGACGAGGGCCTCGCGATCGCCCGCCCCGGCCCCCCGCCACCGCTCGACCGCGAGGTGCACGAGGTTCGTGCGTCCCCCGACGAACCAGCGCGTCCACGGCACCCCCGGGGAGGTGTCGCAGAGCGTCCCGTAGGGCTCGGGCCACTCCAGGTCGAGGTCGGCGAACGCCGCCGGGTAGAACCACCCGGGGTCGGAGGCGGCCCGGTCGAGCAGTTCGCCGTAGCTGCCGATGTCGTGCGCGGCCATGAACCGGGTCACGTTCAGGTCGTCGACCGATCCGGGCGGCGGCACCCACCGGTCCTCCTCGAACCAGGCGGGCAGTGCCTCGCTCATCTGACCGCTCCCTCCCTCCATCTCGCGCGTGTCACAGGCCCAGGTACGCGGTGCGCATGTCCTCGTCTGCGGCGAGCTCGTCGGCGTCACCGGCGAGCACGACGGCGCCGTTCTCCAGCACGTACGCGCGGTCGGCGATCTCGAGCGCGCTCACGACCTCCTGGGAGACGAGCAGGATCGTCAGGCCCTCGGCACGCATGCGCGCGACCTCCTCGAGGACCTCGGCGGCGAGCACCGGGGCCAGCCCCTGGGTCGGCTCGTCGAGGAGCAGCATCCTCGGGCGACCCATCAGGGCGCGTCCGAACGCGAGCTGCTGCTGCTCCCCGCCGGACAGCGTCCCCGCGAGCTGACGGCGCCGCTCGGCGAGCACCGGGAAGCGGTCGTGGACCTCGGCGAGGGTCTCGTCACGGCGCCGCATCGGCTCGCCGGGCATCGCACCGAGACGCAGGTTCTCCTCGACCGTCATCTGCGGGAACAGCCGCCGTCCCTCCGGCACCTGGATCAGTCCCCGCCGGCAGATGTCGTGCGGCTCCTCACCGGCGATCGTCTCCCCGCCGAAGGTGATGCGCCCGTCGGTCGGGGGCGTGAGGTGGGAGATGGCGCGGAGCAGCGTCGACTTCCCGGCGCCGTTCGCGCCGAGCACGCTGACGAGCTCGCCGTCGCGGACCTCGAGCGACACGCCGTGCAGCACCTCGAGGCGGCCGTAGCCGGCGCGCAGGTCCTCAACGCTCAGCACCGGCGTCACCCCCTCCGTCGTCCTCCGTCGTCTCGCGGAGCAGCTGCTCGCTGCGGTGGCCGGGACCCAGGTACACCTCGACGACCGTCGGGTCGCGGGTCACCTCGTCCGGGGTGCCCGCGGCGATGACCTCCCCGAACGACAGCACGAAGATCCGTTCGCACAGCGCCATCGTCGCACGCATGACGTGCTCGACCAGCAGGATCGTCGCCCCGAGCTCGTCGTGGATCGTGCGCACGACCCCGATCATCCGCTCGACGTCCGCGGGGCTCAGGCCGGCGAACGGCTCGTCGAGCAGCAGCAGGCGCATGCCCACGCTCATCGCCCGGGCGACCTCGAGCGCCTTCTGCTCCCACAGGGTGAGCTCGCCGGCGACCGTGTCCGCCTTGTCGGCCAGCCCGACCAGGTCGAGGAGCTCGCCGGACCGCGTGCGGGCCACCGGCAGGGACACCGGGGACGCGCCGTAGAGCAGCCCGGGGTGGAGGTTCTCCGCGCAGGTGAGGCTCTCCAGCGGACGGGCGAGCTGGAAGCTCCGGCCGATCCCCAACCGGGCGATCGCCGACGGGCGGCGACCGGTGATGTCCTCGCCGCCGAACACGATGCGCCCCTCGTCGGGCTCCAGCAGGCCGGAGACGCAGTTGAAGAAGGTCGACTTCCCCGACCCGTTCGGTCCGATGAGGCCGCAGATCTCGCCCTCGACGACCGCGAGGTCCACGCCGTCCACCGCGGTCAGCCCACCGAAGCGCTTCGTGAGCCCGAGCGCCTCCAGCAGGACCGCGCCGTCCCCACCGCCCGCCGGCGCACCTCGCCCGTCGACGCTCGCTCCGGCGCTCACGCCCGCGCCTCCCGCACGCTGATCCACCGTCGTGGTCGCGCGCCGATGAGCCCGTTGGGCAGGTAGAGGATGACGAGGACGAGCAGGAGGCCGTAGAGCATCTGCGCCGGCCGGTCGCCGATGAAGAGGCTCAGCCCCTCGTGCGCGATGGTGACGAGGACCGCGCCGATCACCGGCCCGATCCAGCTGCGCCGGCCACCGAGGAGCGCGTAGAGGACGATGAGGACCGACAGCTCGACGCTGAACATGTCCCCGGGGTCGATGAAGCCACGGCTCCAGGAGAAGATCCCGCCGGCGAGCCCCGCGAGCCCCCCGCTGATCACGAACGCGGTGATCTTCAGGCGCGTCGTCGGCACCCCCTGGGTGGTGGCGACCTCCTCGTCCTCCCGGATCGCGCGCAGGCCCGTGCCGAACCGGGAGCGCTCCACGAACCGCGCGACGACGATGGTGACGACGAGGATGACCAGCATCGCCTCGTAGAGGATGAAGCGGCTCATCACCGGGGAGGTCGAGGGCCGCTGCATGAAGATGCCGGAGCGGGCGTCGACGCCGGGGAGGTTCAGCACGATCACCGCGACGGCGAGCGCGATGATGAGCGTGACCAGCGCGAAGTACGGCCCGCGCAGGCGCAGCGCCGGGTAGCCGACGACGAGCGCGATCAGCGCCGCGACCAGCCCGCCCGCGGGGGCGGTGAGCAGCGGCGAGAGATCCGCCTGCGACAGCAGCGCCGCGGTCGTGTAGCCGCCGGCGCCGACGAAGGCGACGTGCCCGAACGACTCGTAGCCGCCGTAGCCACCGAGGATGTTCCAGGCCACGGCGAGCGCGGCGTGGAACAGCACCAGGAAGCCGACGTG
>CAZADJ010000164.1:0-6077 GCA_964483845.1 uncultured Actinomycetota bacterium
GCACGATCCGCACCACCTCGGCGGCGATCGCCTCCTGGGCCTGCTCGGTCGAGGCACCGATGTGGTGGGTGCCGTACACGTTCGGGTGGCGGGCCAGCGGCGAGTCGAACACGCCGTGACCAGCGGCCGGCTCCCCACGGTAGACGTCGAGGCCCGCCCGCACGCCCTTGTCGTCCATCGCGGCGATCAGCGCGTCCTCGTCCACGAGCTCACCCCGGGACGTGTTCAGGATGATCGCCCCGGGCCGGACGTGGTGGAGCAGATCGGCGTCGATCATCGACTCGGTCCCGGGCGTGAGCGGGACGTGGAAGCTGAGGACGTCGCAGCTGCTGGCGAGCGTCGCCAGGTCGTCGACCAGCTCGATGCCGAGCGCGGCGATGCGGGCGGCGGTGTGTCGTGGCCGGTCGGGGCGGTCGAGCGCCCAGACACCCATCCCGAGTGCCGCGACGCGCTCGGCGACGGCGAGCCCGATGTCGCCGAGCCCGACCAGACCGATGCGGCGGCCGAGCAGGCCGCGGGCGTGCTGGTACTCGGCCTTGTTCCAGCGGCCCGCGCGCAGGTCGGCGACGTTGTCCGGGATGCGGCGGTCGATGGCGATGAGCAGACCGACGGTGAGCTCGGCGACCGCGACCGCGTTCTCGCCCGGGACGTTGCACACGAAGACGCCGCGGGCCGCGGCGGCGTCGGTGTCGATGGTGTTGGTCCCTGACCCGGCGCGGACGACCAGCGTGAGGCGCGCGCATCGCTCGACGGCGTCGGCGGTGACGCGCGTGGAGCGCACCACGAGCACGTCGTGGTCCACTCGGGCGGGGAGGTCGTCAGCGTCGATCTCCGGCGCGACGGTGACGTCGTGGCCGTCGTGCCGCAGCTCCTCGACGCAGGCGTCGGGGAGCCGGTCAGCGATGAGGACTCGCATCGGCGCCTCCAACCACGACGACCCTAGACGACTATTGCCATAGACGCAACGGTTGCGTTATGCGCACCACTGGTGCCGCGCCGCCGGTCGGGCGTGGTGCGTCCTGACCGGACCGGACGGTGTCCGTGGCGGGAGCGGGGCGTCGTGGCCGTCCGGGGTCAGAGCACCGCGCGGATCTCGCGCTCGAAGCCCGCGACGTGGCCGCGGACGATCGACTCCGCGCGCTCGGCGTCGCCGGCGAGGATCGCGTCGAGCATCTCGCGGTGCTCGGCGACCGCCTCGTCGAGCCGGTGCACCTCGTGGAGCCCGAGGAACCACAGGCGCAGGCTGAGCACGAGGTACTCGTCGAGCGTCGCCGCGAGGAAGGGGTTGTGCGCACACCGGTGGACGTGCCGGTGGATGCGCTGGTCGAAGCGGATCAGGGCGCGCTCGTCGGTCTCCTCGACCCCTGCCTCGAGCTCGGCCGCCAGCGTGGCCGTCGCCTCGCGGTCGTCGTCGGTCGTGCGCCCTGCGGCGAGGCGGGCGGCGAACCCCTCGAGCTCGACGCGGATCTCCGAGATGGCCGCGAGATCGCCGACGTCGATCGGCGCGACGACCATGCCCCGGCGCGGGTAGATCTCGACCAGGTTCTCGCGGGCGAGGTGGCGCAGCGCCTCGCGGATCGGGGTCCGTCCCAGCTCGAGCCGGTCCATCAGGTCCCGCTCCGACAGGAGCTCGCCGGGCTCGAGCTCGAGCGTGACGATCATGTCCCGGAGCCGGTGGTAGGCGATCGACGAGAGCGAGTCCGTGCGTGCGCCGTCGGGGACGAGCACGGTGAGCCCGGCGAGGTCCGGGTGCGCCCCCTGATCGCTGTGCGCCACCGGACGACACCTCCGTCGAGTGGTGATATATTACCCGTATCCCAGTACGACCGAGGAGCACACGGTGAGCGAACTCCCATCGAGCGCGGACGTCATCGTCGTCGGCGCCGGCATCGTCGGCAACTCGGTCGTCGCTCACCTGGCGGACAAGGGGTGGCGCGACATCGTCCTGATCGACAAGGGGCCGCTACCCAACCCGGGGGGGTCCACCGGCCACGCCTCCAACTTCATCTACCCGGTGGACCACGGCAAGGAGTTCGCGATGCTGACGCTCGACTCCATGCGTCAGTACCGCGAGCTCGGCACCTTCACGGAGAGCGGTGGGCTCGAGGTCGCGCGCACCGAGGAGCGCATGGAGGAGCTGCGTCGGCGCATGGCCTCCGCGAAGACGTGGGGCGTCGACGCGCACCTGCTCGGTCCCGAGGAGGCGGCCGAGCTGGTCCCCTTCATCAGCACCGACGTCATCCTCGGCGCCTTCTACACCCCCTCCGTCGGGGTCGTCGACCCGCTGCGCACCGGGACGCTGATGCGCGAGCGCGCGAGCGAGCTCGGTGCGCTCACCACCGCGGCGAACACCGAGGTCCTCGACATCGTGACCGGGAACGGTCGCGTGACCCGGGTGGTGACCGATCGCGGTGAGATCGACACCGAGCACGTCGTCGTCGCCTGCGGGGTCTGGAGCCCGCGCATCGCGGCGATGGCCGGCGCGTCCATCCCCCTCACGCCGGCGATCCACCAGATGATCGACGTCGGCCCGCTGCCGCCGTTCGAGGAGACCACCGGCGAGATCGCGTACCCGATCGTGCGCGATATGGACACGAACATGTACGAGCGCCAGAACGGCAACGACATGGAGATCGGCTCGTACGCTCACCGGCCGATCCTCCACGCCCCCGACGACATCCCGTCGATCGAGGCCTCCCGGCTGTCCCCGACCGAGCTGCCCTTCACCGAGGAGGACTTCGATCCGCAGATGGAGGACGCCCTCGAGCTCTTCCCCGAGATCCTCACCGCCGACGGCGCCGGCATCCGCCACGCCATCAACGGGCTGCTCTCGCTCACCCCCGACGGCTCGCCGATCCTCGGCGAGAGCCCGGAGTGCCGCGGGCTGTGGTCGGCGGCCGCGGTCTGGATCAAGGAGGGCCCGGGCGTCGGCCGGCTGATCGCCGAGTGGATGAGCGGGGAGGAGATGTTCGTCGACTCCCACGGCGCCGACATCGCCCGCTTCTACCCGCACCAGCGCACGCCCACGCACATCCACGCACGGGCCTCGGAGGGCTACAACAAGACCTACGGCATCGTCCACCCGCGCGAGCAGTGGGAGTCGAACCGGGGTGTGCGAGCGACCACCTTCTACCCGCGCCAGCGTGACCTCGACGCCTTCTTCTTCGAGGGCGGCGGGTGGGAGCGTCCGCAGTGGTACGAGTCGAACGCCGACCTCGTCGACGAGTACGGCGACGCCATCCAGGAGCGTCCGCACGAGTGGGACTCACGTTGGTGGTCGCCGATCATCAGCGCCGAGCACCTCGCGATGCGCGACCGCGTCGCCATGATCGACGTCAGCGCCTTCGCGCTGTTCGAGGTGACCGGGCCGGGCGCGGTCGACTACATGCAGACGATGACGATGGCCAACGTCGACCGGCCGGTCGGACGGATCATCTACACGCCGATCCTCGACCACCACGGCGGCTTCCGCAGCGACCTCACCGTCGTGCGGCTCGGCGACGAGCACTACCGCATCATCACCGGCGGCTCCGACGGACCGCGTGACTGGAAGTGGTTCTCCGACCACCTGCCCGACGACGGCTCGGTCCAGCTGTTCGACGTGACCTCCGCGTACGTCACGCTCGGGGTGTGGGGACCGCGGGCGCGCGACCTCGTCTCCACGCTCACCGACGACGACGTCTCCGACGAGGGGTTCGGCTTCGGGCGCGCCCGCGAGATCGTCCTCGGCGGGCTGCCGACGCTGATGATCCGCATCTCCTACGTGGGGGACCTCGGCTGGGAGATCCACGCGCCGATGGAGCACGGTCTGAAGCTGTGGGACACGGTGTACGAGGCCGGGCAGGAGTTCGGGATCGTGCCCGCCGGCATCGGCGTGTACGGCACCACCGGGCGGATGGAGAAGGGCTACCGGCTGATGGGCAACGAGCTCGAGTCGGAGTACACCCCGGTCGATGCCGACCTCGCGCTGCCGAAGGTGAAGTCGGCCGACTTCAACGGGAAGGAGGCCTACCTGGAGGCCCGCGAGCAGGGCCCGGTCGCGGTGATGTGCACGCTCACCGTCGAGGACCACACCTCGGCCGCCGGGATCCCGCGCTACCCGCAGGGCGGCGAGCCGATCGTGACGACCGAGGGCGAGCCGCTCGTCGACGCGTACGGCCGGCGCTCGTACGTCACCAGCGCCGGAGCCGGGCCCTCGGTCGGCAAGCACCTGCTGATGGCCTACCTCCCACCGGAGTTCGCCGAGGAGGGCCGTGAGCTCGCCGTCGAGTACATGACCGAGCGCTACCCGGTGGTCGTGGCCCGTGCCGGGCGCACGCCGCTGTTCGACCCCGACGACTCCCGGATGCGAGCGTGACCCGCCGGTGCCCCGGCTGCGATGTGGGCGTCTGACGTGAACGTCCTCGTCTGTGTGAAGCGGGTGCCCGCCCCGGGCGGTCGGATCGTGCTGACCGAGGACCAGCGCGCGATCGACACCCGCCACCTCGGGTTCACCTTCTCCCCGCACGAGGAGTGCGCGGTGGAGGAGGCGGTCAGCATCGTCGAGCAGCACGGCGGCACCTCGACCGTCCTCACCATGGGGACGGAGGACTCCGAGGAGCAGCTCCGCCAGGCCATCTCGATGGGCGCCGACCGTGGCGTCCTCGTCGAGGCGGACGAGGTCGACCGCGACCCGCAGGCGACCGCGCGGGCGCTGACCGCGGCCGTGCGCACGCTCGAGGCCGAGGACGGTGCGTTCGACCTGATCCTGTTCGGCAACGAGTCGGCCGACGCCGGCAACTTCCAGGTCGGTATCCGGGTCGCCCACGCGCTCGGCCGGCCGATCGTCAGCGGGATCAAGGGGATCGAGCTCGCCGACGGGAGCGCGACGCTGCGCCGGGAGAGCCCGGAGGGCTACGAGCGCTACGAGCTGCCGCTCCCCGCGGCGGTCGCGGTGAAGGAGGGGATCAACCTCCCCCGGTACCCGACGATGAAGGGGCGGCTCCGGGCCCGGAAGGCTGAGCTCACACGCATCCCCGCGGAGCACGAGCCGGGCGGGCTGACGATGCGCCGTTTCACCTACCCGCCGCAGGAGGAGACCGAGACCGTGATCCTCGGCCGGGGACCGGACGCAGCGCCGCGCGTCGTCGACGTCTTCGAGGAGCTGGGGCTGCTGTGATCCTCGTCCTCATCGAGCACGACCGTGGCCGCCTGGCCGAGCCCGCCCTGGAGGCGTTGGGCGTCGCGCGCACGATCGCCGCCGGGGAGCCCGTGGAGGCCGTCCTCGTCGGCGGAGCCGGCGAGCCGCTCGCCGAGCGCGTCGCGGCCTACGGGGCGGGCCGCGTCCACCTCGTCACCCACGACCTCCTCGACGACTACGCGCCGGAGGCGTGGGGGGAGGCGGTCGCGCAGCTCGTCGACGAGGTCCAGCCCGACGCCGTGCTCGCCGCCGGCACGGACCGCGGCAACGAGGTGATGGCACACGTCGCCGCCCGCACCGATCTCCCCCTCGCCGCGAACTGCACCGAGATCGAGGTCGGTGAGGCGTGGGAGCTGACCCGGCTCCGCTGGGGCGGGAGTCTGCTCGAGGAGGCGAGCCTCAGGGCCTCGGTCGGGCTCGCGACCGTCGCGCCGCACGTCCACGAGCCGGTCGCGGTCGAGGGAGCCGGCGCGCTCGACCTCGAGCGGTTCACACCGCAGCTACCCGAGCACCTCGGGCGCACGAAGGTCGTCGACCGCGAGTCGCGCGGCGAGGGCATCACCCTCGCGACCGCACCCGTGGTCGTGTCCGGCGGCCGCGGCGTCGGTAGCGCCGAGGGCTTCGCGACGCTCGAGGAGCTCGCGGAGCTGATCGGCGGCGCGGTCGGGTGCTCGCGGGTCGCGACCAACAACGGCTGGCGGCCGCACAGCGACCAGGTCGGCCAGACCGGCACCCAGGTCGCCCCCGACCTGTACATCGCCTGCGGGATCAGCGGTGCGATCCAGCACTGGGTCGGCTGCATGAACGCGAAGAACATCCTCGCGGTGAACACCGATCCCGAGGCGCCGATGGTGACCCGTGCCGACTACGCGGTCCTCGCCGACCTGCACAGCGTGCT
>CAZADJ010000165.1:0-5997 GCA_964483845.1 uncultured Actinomycetota bacterium
AGTCCGATCCACTGCACGGCGAGCGGGAAGGCGATCCTGGCGTTCCAACCGGAGCGGCGCCGGCGTGGGCTGCTCGGTGACCGGCTGGAGGCAGCCACCCCGCTGACCGTCGTCGACCCCACGGTGCTCGAGCGTCACCTCGAGCGGGTCCGGGAGGAGGGCTACGCCACGATCGTCGGGGAGCTCGAGATCGGTCTGAACGCCGTGGCGGCCCCGATCTTCGACACGGCCGGCCGACCGGTCGCGGCGCTCACCGTCTCCGGCCCGGACGCGCGCATGCCCGAGACCGCCCTCGCCGAACTCGGCGTCCGGGTGCGGCGTGCCGCCGAGGACGTCTCCCGGGAGCTCGGGTACGACACCCTGGCCCACGACGCGGCCACGGGGACCTGAACCGAGGGCGACGCGCGTGCCCGTCCGGCCGTTGACGTCACCCGCTCGTGGGCGCCCCCGCCCGGTCGACCGTCTCGACGATCCGCTCGACCGCCTCGTCCGCCGGGACCACGGCGCCTCGGCGCTGCGCGTCGGGGAGGCGCAGCTCGACGCGACCCGCGGCCGCGTCGCGGCCGACCACCACGTGGATCGGCACCCCGACGAGCTCGGCGTCGTTGAACTTCACCCCGATCCGGGCCTCCCGGTCGTCCCAGACGACGTCGATCCCCGCCGCACCGAGCCGTGCGTACAGGTCGCCGGCCAGGTCCGTCTGTGCGGGGTCGTCGGCGCGCGCCTGGATCAGCGTGACCGCGTGGGGTGCGATCGCCAGGGGCCACCGCAGCGCGTCGGGATCCCCGTGCTGCTCCACACACGCGACGAGCACCCGCTCGAGGTCGACACGGGCGGCGCAGGCGAGCGCCTCGCGCTGATCGCCGTCCTCGGTGACGAACGTGGCCTCCACGGGTCCGAGCGGTGTGATCTCGCCGACGGTGTGGCCGCGGACCTCCCGCAAGCGCCCCCCGTCGGGGGACACGTCGCCCGGTCCCACCGCGTCGAGGTCCGCCAGCTCGGGGTCGGGGAGATCGCGTCCGAGGCGAACGTCGACGAGGTGCTGGTCCGAGGTGTTCGCCCCGCACACGACCGTCCCGAGGTCAGCGACCGACCGGTCGGCGATCACCCGGGCCGAGCCGGGCAGCCCGACGGGACCGGCGAAGCCGGGCTCCGCTCCGGTGATCTCTCGCACCGTGGCCTCGTCGGCGAGCCCGACCTCGACGCCGCCGAGGTGACGCGAGAGCTTGACCTCGTCGATCCCCCGGTCACCGCGGCACAGCGCGGCGACCACGACGCCGTCTCCGGTCAGGTAGAGCACGGTCTTGAGCATCCGGGCCACCGGCACGTCCGGGAGGATGTCCCGGAGCTCCCCGATCGTGCGGGCGCCGGGTGTCGGGACCGCACGCATCTCGCCAGCGGGCGGTGCCGGCGGCGGGGGTGGGATGTCGCTGCGGGCGACGGTCGGGAGGGCCGCGTAGCCGCCAGCGTCGGAGACGAGCGCGCGCGTAGCGCCCTCGTCCGTGGTCGCGACGAGCCGCAGCGACGGTGGGTCACCCGCGGCGGCCGGGCTGGCGCGGACGAGCTCGACGTCGAGCTCGCAGCGCTCGAGCGCCCGAACGAGGCCGTCTCGGAGCCGGGCCCAGGACCCCGCCACGGCGTGCTCGTCGGCGTCGAGAGCGAGGACCTCCAGCACCGTCGCCTCCCGCGCGCCCAGCTGGCTGCGTTGCCCCGGCGCTGCGTCGCGGAAGCGCCGCCCGCAGGTGACCACGCGGACCGGCAGTTGGCGGTACGAGTCGAGGCGTGCGGCGACGTAGTGCACCACGGCGCCGGTGGCGGAAGCGGTCAGGTGGAGGGCGGTGCCCCGGGCGTCGCGGAGCGCGAGGCCCGCGGGACCGCCGCCGGCTCCGGCGAGATCGGCGGGCACGAGCGACGGCGTCGCGACCTCGTCGGGCTCGAGACACCACAGCTCGTCGCGGAGCACCGCCCGGAGGCGGTCGACGACGCGCCGGAGCATCGGTGCGTGCACGTGGACGCCGGGGTCGACTTCGTGGATGAGCCCCGCGCGGAGCAACGCCCCGTGGGCCGGCGACGCGGCGTCGGCAGGGGGGTTGCGTCGGGTCGCGATCAGCGTGCGGGAGAGTCGCATCGCCGTCAGTACGCGGCGGCGGAGGGCTCGGGGACCCCCGGCGACCGTGTCCGGGCAGCGGTCGGGGTCCGCGCCCCGGCGAGGGTGGCCACCGCGGCCCGTGCCTTCAGCATCGCCTCGCGCAGCTCCGCCTCCGCGTCCGAGAGCGCGACGATCGCGCCCCCGACGCCGATCGTGACCCTGTCGTGGTCCGCCACCATGGTCCGGATCACGATGCTGAGGTCGGCGGTCCCGTTGCAGGCGAGGAAGCCGAGCGCGCCCGAGTACACCCCGCGCGGGCCCGCCTCGAGCCGGTCGATGATCTCCATCGTGCGGCGCTTCGGGGCGCCGGTCATGGACCCTCCGGGGAAGGCGGCCGCGATCGCGTCGGCGGCGGTGCGCCCCGGTCCCAGCCGCCCGCGCACGGTGCTGACGAGCTGGTGGACCGTCGCGTAGGACTCGACCGCGAACAGCTCGGGGACGGTGACCGTCCCGAGCTCGCAGACCGCGCCGAGATCGTGGCGTGACAGGTCGACGACCATCAGGTTCTCCGCCCGATCCTTCTCGCTGCGGTGCAGCTGCTCGGCGAGACGGCGGTCGCGCTCGGGGTCGTCGGCTCGGGGTGCCGTCCCCTTGATCGGCCGCGTCTCGATGGTGCGGTCACGGTCCACGCGGAGGAAGCGCTCGGGCGACGCGCTCAGCACCGAGAACCCCGGATGGCGGAGGTAGGCCGCGTGGGGTGCGGGGTTGAGGCGCCGGTAGGCGAGGTAGGTGCGGAGGGGATCGACACGACCGGGGACGGTGAGCTCGTTGGTGAGACAGATCTCGTAGCTCTCGCCGTCACGCACCTCCCGCTGACAGGCGGTGATCAGCTCGAGGTACGCGTCCGGCGGGTGACGGAAGCGGATCGGCAGCCCGCCGGGGTCACGGAGGGGCGTGGATCGCCGGACGCCGTCCTCCGACGGCTCCCGGTCCGGCAGGGCCCGGAGGCGCTCCTCGGTGCGGTCGAGCCAGCGGTCGGCCGCGCCGGGGTGCTCGGGGTCGTCGAGCGCGAGCAGGTAGGCCCGGCGCTCCCCGTGGTCCACGGCGATCATCCGGTCGGCGAAGGCGAACGCGGCGTCGGGGGTCGGGGCGCGGTGCGCGTCCGCCCCTCCGGTCTCCGCCTTCAGCTCGTAGCCGAGGTACCCGACGTAGCCGAGGTTCAGATCGAAGGGGAGGTCCGGATCGGCCACCTGCCGCCGCCGGAGCCGGCTGTCGAGCCACGGGAGCAGCGGTCCCGTTTCGTGGGTGCGGCCGGTGCGGTCGTGGATCGTCACCCGTCGGCGGTGGACGTCGTAGCTGACGAGCTCCGCGAGCGGGCCGGAGCCGTCCCCGAGGAAGGAGAAGCGTGAGCGGGGTCCGGACCGGTCGCTGCTGTCGAGCCAGAAGCTCGTCGGGGACCGGGCGAACAGCTGGGTGAAGATCTGTGCCGTGTCGAGATCACGTTCGAGGCACCGCACCCGGAGGTCCAGGCGCCGTGCGGGCGTCCGGGCCACGGAGGTGGCTGGTCGCCCCGTCGCGTCCCGGGAGCCGGGTATCCGGGTCGGCACCGGGGGCGCGGGTGCCGCGTGCTCCGTGGTCGACCGCTCGGCGACGAGCCGACGGAAGTTCTCGAGCAGTCGGCGGCCGTGCTCGGTCAGGATCGACTCCGGATGGAACTGCACGCCCCACCGCTGCGACCCGCGTACCCGGACGGCCATCGCGACCCCGTCGCGGGTCCAGGCGGTGACCTCGAGGTGGTCGGGGAGGTCGGTCGCGGCCAGCGAGTGGTAGCGGACGGCGTTGAAGGGGGAGGGGAGGCCGGCGAAGAGGTCGACGCCGTCGTGGTGGATCGGGCTCGAGCGGCCGTGGTACGGCTCGTCGGCGTGCACGATGCGACCGCCGCCGAGGTGGCAGAGGGCCTGGTGGCCGAGGCAGACGCCGAGCACCGGGAGGTCGCTGTGGGTGATCGCCGTCGCGGAGATGCCGAGGTCGCGGGCGTGCTCGGGCCGTCCCGGGCCGGGGGAGATCACGATCGCCTCGTACCCGGTCAGGTCGAGGTCCTCCCACGCCGTCTCGTCGTTGCGGACGACGGTCGGTGCGATCCCGTTCACCGCCGCCAGCAGGTGGTGGAGGTTGAACGTGAACGAGTCGTGGTTGTCGATGAGGAGCGTTCGCATCGGGTGCCTCGTCAGGACCGGGTTCGCGCGTCGTGGTGGTCGCGGTGGTCATCCCCGCTGGTACCGGGTCGCAGGTGGTGCAGCACGAGCCCGGACGGCAGCTTCGGCTGGAACCAGGTCGACTTCGGCGGGACCGTCCGTCCGGCGTCGGCGACCGTGAGCACGTCCGCGACCGCCGCGGGTGCGAGCACGAACCCGATCGCGTCGCCCTGCCGGCACCGCTCGACGAGCTCGTCGATCCGGTCGTCGGCGACGAAGCTGAGACGCCGATCGATCGTGGGGTCGGCGATGCCGAACACGGGCGCCAACACCTCCTCCTGCAGCACCTCCGCATCGAACAGGACCTCACCACTTTCGTCACGCACCGCTGCGAGGTCGAGGCGGATCCATCCGCCCGCGAGCCGCATCATCGCCGTCCCCGACCGCTGCGGGCGGAGGGTCGGGCGTCCCGGGTCATCGACCCGCTCGGCCGGCACGCGACGCTCGACCGCCGACAGGATCTCGTCCCGACCGGGACCGTCGACGGCGCTGACGACGCGGTGGTAGGCGAGCAGCCCCACCTCGTCCGTCGGCATCAGGCAGGCGAGGAACCTCCGACGGGGATCGTCGTCGGGCGAGCCGTCGGCATCGTCGAGCGTCTCGGCGAGGCGCGCCGCCGCCGCGATGCGGTGGTGGCCGTCGCCGACGTACAGGGTGTCGATGGTGGACACGCGATCGGAGAGCCGACGCACGAGGTCCGGCTCCTCGCGGACCCAGAGCCGGTGGCGGGTGCCGTCGACGGCGGTGACGTCGACGTCCGGTGCCCCTCCGACGAGCTCATCGCGGATCGTGGCCAGCTCCGCGGTGGGCCGGTGGAGCAGGAGCGCCGGGGTGGAGCTCGCCCCTACCGTCCGGAGGTGCTCGGTGAACCGGTCGACCTTCTCGGTGCGGATCTGCTCGTGGGGCCGCACCCGGTCCGCGAGCTGGTCCACGATCGCCACCTCGACCAGCAGCCCGGTGTGGGTCCGCGGGCCGGCATCGACGCGGTAGGCCACCGCGCGCGGACCACCCGTCGGGACGAACACCCCGTCCGAGAGCAGCCGCTGCAGCGCCGCTTCGCAGCGCTCCAGCCGCGCTGCGCGGCGGGAGGGGTCGGCGCTCTCGGCCTCACCCGCGATGACGTGGAGGTAGCTCCGGGGACGGCGATCCGCGAGCTCGGACCGCTCGGCGGCGTCGAGCATCTCGAGGGCCGGTGTGACGCTCTCCGCGGCGTGCTCGGGGCTGACGACGCTCCCGCTGAACGGCCGGATCAGCATCGCCGGCCCCCCGGGGTCGACCCCCCGCGTGGTGTCGCCTCGCACACGGGGATCACGACCCGGGGCTGACGGCGACGTGGATGACGTCGGGGATCGCCGTGATCCGTGCACGCAGGTCGTCGTCGACCGGTGCGGAGACGCGCATCGTCGCGCAGGCCGCCTCGGCGCCGACGAAGATCTCGTTGTCCATCTGCTCGATGTTGACGTCCGCCTCCTCGAGGACGTCCAGCACCTGGGAGAGCGCGCCGACGCGGTCCAGGTGGCGGACGAGCAGGGTGCAGGCTCCGAGCTTCCCGGTCTCCAGGTTGACGCAGTTGGTGACCTCACCGTCGGCGAAGTCGCGCACGATCCGCACCACCTCGGCGGCGATCGCCTCCTGGGCCTGCTCGGTCGAGGC
>CAZADJ010000166.1:0-5957 GCA_964483845.1 uncultured Actinomycetota bacterium
ACCGGCGGCAACCCCTTCTTCGTCACCGAGGTGCTCGCGTCGGGCGAGCAGCGCGCACCGCCCACGGTGCGCGACGCGGTACTCGCGCGCATCGCGCGACTGACACCCGCGGCCCGGTCGGCGGTCGAGGCTGCCTCGGTCACGCCGACCCGGGTGGAGACCTGGCTGCTCCGCGAACTCGCCGAGGTGGACAGCACCGCGATCGACGAGGCGGTCGAGGGTGCGATCCTCCGGACCGATGCGCCGGGGACGGTGGCCTTCCGCAACGAGCTCGCCCGCCTCGCGGTCCACGACCAGGTGCCTCCCGCGCGTCGCGCGAACCTGCACGAGGCCGCCGCGACGCTGCTCCTCGAGCGCTCGGGGGAGACGTTCGAACCGGCTCGCATCGCCCACCACGCCGAGGAGGCGGGACGCGGTGACCTCGCGCGGGAGCACGCGGTGCGCGCGGCGCTCCGCGCCACCGATCTCGGCGCCCACCGGGAGGCGGCCGAACAGTACGAGCGGGCCCTGCGCCACGCAGCGGGTGTGCCCGCGGACGAGCGGGCCGGACTGTTCGAGGCCTACGCGCGGGAGGCCTCCGCGACCGACCAGATGGCCGCCGCTCTCGAGGCGATCACCGAGGCGGTCACGCTGCGGCGCGGTCTGGACGATCCGCGCGGGCTCGGTGCGGCGCTGCGCCTCCACGCCCGCATCCTCTGGCTGGCCGGAGAGGGGGATGAGGCCGACGCGGTCGCTCGCGAGGCGGTCGAGGTGCTCGAGCGGACCGACCCCGGCGAGGAGCTCGCCGAGGCCTACGCCCTGCTCGCCACCCTGGCGATGCTCGCGCGCGAGCACGCCGATGTGCTCCTCTGGGGTGAGCGGGCCATCGGGCTCGCCGACCGCACCGGCGCCGCGCACGCGCTCGCCCGGGCGCTCAACACCGTCGGGTCCTCGCGGATCCTCACCGGTGACCCCAGCCGGGGCCGCGAGGAGCTGGAGCGCAGCATCCACGTCGCCGCGACGGCCGGCCTGGACCAGCTGGTGGCCGGCGGCTGGACGAACCTCGGGTCGGCTGCCGGGGAGATCCGCGACTACGGACCCGCGGCGGAGGCGCTGCCGCAGGCGATCGCCCACGCGGAGGAGCGCGACCTCGACTTCGCCGCGCACTACGCCACCGCCTGGCTGGCCCGGGTCCACTTCGAGCAGGGCGAGTGGGAGCAGGCGGAGCAGCTCGTGACCGGCCTGCCGCTGGACCACCCTGGCACCGCCGCGATCACGAGGATCGTCGCGCTCACCCTCCTCGGCCGGCTGCGGGCGCGGCGCGGCGACCAGCCCCCGATCCACGAGCTCGAGGCCGCGTGGGACCTCGCGCAGCGGACCCGAGACCTCCAGCGCCTGTGGCCGGCCGCAGCCGGACGCGCCGAGGCTGCGTGGCTCTCCGGTGACCGCGCAGCGGTGTCGGCGCTGGTGGAGGAGGGGTTCACGCTGGCCCGGGAGCTCGACCACGGCTGGGCGATCGGCGAGCTCGGGCTGTGGCGCTGGAGGGGCGGGGCTGACGGCCCGCTCCCCGACAGCGCTGCCGAGCCCTACGCCCTCCACGTCGCCGGGCGGGTCCGGGCGGCCGCCGCCCGGTGGGAGGAGCTCGGCTGCCCCTACGAGGTCGCCGACGCGCTCTCCGACAGCGAGCGCACCGAGGACCTGGAGCGCGGGCTGGAGATCGCCGACCAGCTCGGAGCCGCCCCGATGGCCGCGAGGATCCGTCGCGAGCTGCGGCGCCGCGGCGTGCGGGTGCGCCGTGGGCCCCGACCCGAGACCGCCGAGCACCCGGCCGGCCTCACCCCACGGCAGGCCGAGGTGCTGGACCTCGTCACCGTCGGTCTGACCAACCCGGAGATCGCCGAGCGCCTGTACATCTCCCCGAAGACCGTCGAGCACCACGTCTCTGCGATCCTCGACAAGCTGGACGCGGACTCGCGCGGCGAGGCCGCACACCGGGCCCGGGAGCTCGGTATCTCCGAGCCGGACGGGTCCGATGGGGGAGGGCCGGGCCCAACCTAGGGGGATCCCCCGATTCTGCTCTCCCGCACCCTCCTTACGGTCCAGACGGACCCGATGGAGGAGGCCCGATATGGACCCGCGAAGGACACCCCGCTGGGCGGGGCTACTACTCGCAAGCGCGCTGATCGCCGGCTGCACCGCCGCACCGTCCGCGGAGATCGTCGGTCCCGACGAGGCGCAGCAGGACGGCCTGGTGGAGGCGGCGGCCGATCCCCAGGGCGCGGAGCGTGATCCGTGGCGGGCCGAGCACCTCGCCCTCGACGGAGCCGACGTGCGGGCGCCAGCGACCGGATCCGACGGGGAGACCACCGCTCGGTGGAGCGCGGACTGCCTCGCGGTCGACGGCACCGACGTGCGTGCGGTCCTCGACGACGACATCGGCGCGCCGTGCCGGTGAGCCCGGCACGCCCGGCCCGGTAGACGGTCACCGATGTACGCTCCAGGCACCATCCCGGCTCGGCGGTCACGGGGACACGGACCGCCCGACAGGAGCCTCACCGGGAGGAACGGGACGAGCGCGATGCCGTCGAGCGCTGCCGTCGGACGCACGGCCCGGCTGCCGACCGGCACGGTGACGTTCCTGTTCACCGACATCGAGGGGTCCACCCGGCTCCTGCGCGCACTCGGTCCCGACGACTACCGCACCGCCCTCGAGGACCACCACCGCATCGTGCGCGAGGCGATCACAGCGGACGGCGGCGTCGAGGTCGACGACGAGGGCGACGCGTTGTTCGCCGTGTTCGAGCGCGCACCGGCGGCGGTCTCGGCGGCCGCTGCCGCGCAACGGCACCTCGCCGCCCATCGCTGGCCGCAGGATGCGGAACTGCGGGTCCGGATCGGGCTGCACACCGGTGAGGGGCTGCTCCGCACCGGTGGGTACGTCGGGATCGACGTCCACCGCGCCGCGAGGATCGCCGACGCCGCCCACGGCGGGCAGATCCTCGCCTCGAAGACCACCGCGGGACTGGTCGAACGCGCCCTGCCGGAGGGTGTCACCCTCCGCGACCTCGGGGACCACCGGCTGCGCGACTTCGACGAGTCGGAGCGGATCGTGCAGGTGCACGTCGACGGCCTCCCCGGCGAGTTCCCACCGCCGCGCACCCCCGAGGCACGCCCGACCAACCTCCCCACCGAACTGGATACGTTCGTCGGCCGCGAGCCGGAGATCGACGAGGCCGAGGAGCTGCTCGCGGCCCACCGGCTGGTCACGCTCACGGGCACGGGCGGGGTGGGCAAGACCCGTCTCGCCATCGAGACCGCGAGACGCGTCCTCGACCGTCACCCCGACGGCACCTGGCTCGTCGAGCTCGCCTCGATCGCCGACGGGACCGCGACCACCGACGCGATCGCGCGTGTGGTCGGCGTGAACGAGCACCCCGGAGAGGATCTCATCGACGCGCTGGCGTCCTACCTCGGACCGAGCGAGATGCTCCTCGTCCTCGACAACTGCGAGCACGTGATCGAGGGCGTCGCGGCGGCGGTCGAGCACCTCCTCGAGCGCTGCCCGGAGCTCCGCGTCCTCGCCACCTCGCGGCTCCCGCTGTCGCTACCGGGCGAGCGCCTCCTGCCGGTCCCGCCCCTCCCCCTGTCCGGCACGGACGCGCCCACCCCTCACGATGGCGCCGACGCCGTGGCCCTGTTCGCCGACCGGGCGAGCGCCGTCGACCCGAGCTTCGCGCTCACCGACGCCGATCGCGCCCACGTCACCGACATCTGTCGGCACCTCGACGGGATGCCGCTGGCCATCGAGCTCGCCGCTGTCCGGGTCCGCTCGATGTCCGTCGCGGAGATCGCGGACCGCCTGTCGGACCGCTTCCGCCTCCTGCGGGCGAGGCGCCGTGAGGGGCAGGAGCGCCACCGGACCCTGCGCGCCACCATCGACTGGAGCTACGCGCTGCTCGCTCCACCGCAGCAGGCGATGCTCCGCCGGGCGTCGGTCTTCGCCGGCCCGTTCACCCTCGACGCCGCGGAGGAGGTCGTCCCGGGCGGGGACGTCGAACGGGCAGACGTCCTGGACCTCCTCGACGATCTCGTGGCCCACTCGCTGCTGGTCGTCGTCCCGGAGCGGGGCGGTGCGACGCGCTACCGCCTGCTCGAGACGATCCGGGCCTACGGGCGGGAGAAGCTGGACGAGGCCGGTCAGGCGGAGGCGGTCCGCCGCCGTCACGCGGAGCACATCGCCCGCCTCCTGGAGGCGGCCGAGCCCGAGGAGCGGGGCGCGAACGACCCGGTCTGGGTGGAGCGCCTCGCCGCAGCACGTGACGACATCCGTCAGGCGATCGAGTGGGCGCTGGCCGCCGGCGAAGCCGAGCTGGCCCTGCGCATGGCGGCCGCGGGCTACGTCGTCTGGGAGACCCAGGGACTCGCGGTCCAGGGTCGGAGCTGGCTGGATCGCGCGCTCGCCGCGGCCGGAACGGCCGCCGCGCCCACCCTCCGCGCGAAGGCACTCACCGTGATCTCCCTGCTCGGACACCACCAGGGCGACCCCGAGGCGCCCGCAGTAGCGACCGAGGCGTTGGAGCTCATGCGCGAGGCCGGTGACCGCGCCGGGGAGGCGCTCGCGCTCGCCGCGTACGGCATGAACGCCGGTGACCACGGAGCGCTGGAGCGCAGCAGCACCATCTACGAGGAGCTCGGCGACGACTTCGGCGTGGGCCTGGCCAACATGCACCTCGCGCTCCTCGACGCGTTCGCCGGTCGCGATGACGAGGCCAGATCGCGCTTCGAGCGCGCGCTCGAGCTGTTCCGACGCACCGGCAGCCTCGCGCTCCAGGCGTGGGCGCTGCTGAACCTCTCCCGGATCGACCTGAGCCGTGGCGACCGCGGACAGGCGCGCGACCTCGCCGAGGAGGGGCTCGGACTGATGCGCGAGGTCCGGGAGCGGCGCGGGGCGGGGTTCGCGACCGTCCACCTCGCCGATCTCGACCGCACCGACGGTGCAACGGCGGCGGCTGCCCGGCGCGTGGCGGAGGCGCTCGACGTCTCCCGGCGGATCAGCGACCCGCCGCTGCTCCGCCGCTGCCTCATCCACACCGCGGCGATCGCCGTCGACGTCGGGCGCGCCGCCGAGGCGGGCCGTCTCCTCGGTGCGGCTGAGGTGCTCGACGAGCAGCTGAACATGGGGCGTTCACCGCGTGACCGCGAGGTGGCCGCGGTTGCCCGGTCAGCAGCGGGTGAGGTGCTCGAGACCGCGGAGCTGGACGCGGCGCTCGAGGCGGGTCGTCGCCTCGACCGGGACGACGCCGCGGCCCTCGCCGTCGACGTCCTGGACGACGTGGCCGGCCCGACACCCGGCACGTCACCGACGGCCGGGGACACGCCGAGGTGACAGCGCTCACCGGAGGGAGCCAGCGACGGGGATGGTCTCGGGGCGCACCACCGTGACGACCCCGGGTACGCCACCGCCACACGGAGGCCGGCACACGACGATCCGGCACCTGGGATACTCGTCCGCATGCCGAACGCGCCGGACCGTCGCCTCCCGTACACCGAGACCGACGTCGCAGCGGCCACCGAGCGACTGCGTCGGATCTGCTCGCGTCTGCCGGAGGTGACGGAGCGGCTGAGCCACGGCGCGGTCACCTTCTTCGTCCGCGGGAGGCGAACCGTCTGCTACCTCACCGACGACCACCACGGCGACGGCCGACTGGCGGTCGTCTGCCCCGCGCCGCCAGGTGTGCAGGAGGAGGTGCTCGAGTCGGAGCCGGACCGGTTCTTCCGCCCACCGTACGTCGGCCACCGCGGCTGGATCGGGCTACGGATCGACGCGGCTCCGGACTGGGAGGAGGTGGGCGCGATCGTAACCGAGGCCTACCGCTGCGTCGCCCCGAGGACGCTCGTACGCCAGCTCGACGCGCCAACCGGGGGCGACGCGTGACGGTCGCCACCCGTGGCTGAGCGGATCCACATCACGGACGACG
>CAZADJ010000167.1:0-2700 GCA_964483845.1 uncultured Actinomycetota bacterium
GTCGAGCGCGGGGACGGCTGACGCCCGGTGCGGGTCGTCGGCACTGCCGGGCACGTCGATCACGGCAAGTCCACCCTGCTACGCGCGCTCACCGGCATGGAGCCCGACCGGTGGGAGGAGGAACGCGAGCGCGGCCTCACCATCGATCTCGGGTTCGCGTGGACCGAACTCGAAGCACCCGACGGCGAGCCCCTGACGGTGGCGTTCGTCGACGTGCCCGGCCACGAGCGGTTCATCGCCAACATGCTGGCCGGGGCCGGCGCGGTCCCGCTCGCGCTGCTGGTCGTCGCCGCCGATGACGGCTGGTCGGCCCAGTCACAGGAGCACCTCGACATCCTCGATCTACTCGACGTGCCGGGCGCGGTGGTCGCGGTGACGAAGGCGGACCTGACGGGGCGCCCGCGAGCCCGGGATGTCGCCGACGACGTGGCACGACGGCTGGCTGGCACGTCGATCGAGGGGGCTCCGATCGTGATCGTCGACAGCCTTTCAGGCACGGGGCTCGACGACCTCCGGCGACGTCTCGCCGCACGTCTCGCCGACGCGCCGGCGGCCCCGGATCACGGCCGACCACGCCTGTGGGTGGACCGGGCCTTCGCCGTCCCCGGTGCGGGGACGGTCGCGACCGGGACGCTGGCGTCCGGAGCGGTGCGGATCGGCGACGAGCTGGTCGTGCTGCCCACGGGCCGCAGGGTCCGCGTGCGGGGCCTCCAGTCCCTCGGCGAGCCGATCGAGGAAGCGCCCCCCGGGTGGCGCGTCGCCCTCAACCTGGCCGGCGTGGATCACGACGACGTCGGGCGCGGCGACGCGGTCGTCGGCGTCCGGGGGTCGAGCCCGGCGGGCGATGCCTGGGTGACCTCGGATCACGTCGACGCTCTGGTGACCGCGCTACCCGGACACGAGATCGGCCGGCGGGGTGCGTGGCACCTCCACGTCGGGAGCGCCGAGACGGTGGTGGAGATCCTGCCGCTCCTGGGAGAGGCCGCCCGCCCGGGAGCCCCGTCGCTGGCTCGGCTCCGCCTCGAACGTCCGCTCCCCCTGGTCAGCGGCGACCGCGCGGTGATCCGCGACGCCGGTCGTCGGGCGACCGCCGGAGGGGTCTCGGTGTTGGACCCCGTGCCCGGCACACCTCCACGGGGCGATGACGACCGGCTCGAGCGCGCCACGGAGCTGGAGCGCGTCGCCGCCGCGTCCGATCCCGCGGCTCGCTTGGTCGCGCTCATCGGACGTTCGGGAGCGCGACCTGCCGCCCAGCTCCGCGCGGCGGCGGGTGTCGGCCCCGATGCGGCGCTCCCCGCCGGCGTGCGTGAGGTCGGCGGTCACCTGGCGGACGAGCGGTCGCTCGCCCGGTGGTGCGACCGGCTGCTCGCCGCAGCGGATCAGGGCGGCGGGCTCACCACCGGCCGCCGGGAGCTGGTCGAGGCCGCCCGGGACGACGACTGTCCTCCGGCGGTGGCGGCCACGCTCGTCGAGGAGCTCACCGCGGCCGGGCAGCTGGTGCGGACAGGGTCGGCGTACGCTCCGGCCGCCCGGGCGGACGAGCTCGACGAGGATCGCCGTCGCCGCACCGCGGCGCTGCTCGAGATCCTCGAGCGCGAGCCGTTCCGGCCGCCTCCCCTCGAGGAGGCCGCGGCGCTGGCTGGCCTCGGCCACGAGGAGGTGAACGCGATCGTGGGCGCCGGTGACGTGGTCGTCTGCGGGGAGGTGGCGTTCACCCAGCGCGCGGTGGAGGACGCGGTCGAACGGCTGCGACGGCTCGAGGCGGAGACGGGGCCGTTCACCACGGCGCAGGCCCGCCGGACGCTGGACACGACGCGCAAGTACGCGATCCCGCTGCTCGAGCACCTCGACGCGCGCGGTGTCACGGCGTTCGACGGACAGACCCGAACGCTCCGGTCCTGAGCGCCCCGTGTGATCAGCCCAGCTCGACGACGGCCTCGATCTCCACCGGGCTGTCCAGCGGGAGCCACGCCACCCCGACCGCCGAGCGCGCGTGCCGGCCGCGCTCACCGAGCACGTCGGCCAACAGCTCGCTCGCGCCGTTGGCCACGAGATGCTGCTCGGTGAAGCCGTCGCCGGAGGCCACGAAGACGGTGAGCTTCACGACACGCACACGGGCGAGGTCACCGTCCGCGGCCGCGGCCACGACCGCGAGGACGTTCAGCGCCGCGCGACGTGCGAGGTCCGCACCCTCGTCGGTGGTGAGGTCCTCACCGAGGCGGCCCGTCCGGGGGAGCTCTCCGTCGACGACGGGGACCTGGCCCGCGGTGAAGACGAGCCCGCCGCCCCCGCGGGACGGCAGGTACGCGGCGGCCGGCGCCGGTGCCTCGGGGAGCTCGAGTCCGAGCTCACGGAGGCGAGCTTCCGGATCGCCGGATCCGCTCATCCGACCCGCTCCGTCCGGCGCTCCAGCAGGGCCCGCCGTTCGACCTCTCCGAGCCCGCCCCAGACCCCGTAGATCTCGGCCTGCTGCAGCGAGACGTCGCGACAGGGGTCGATCACCGGACAGCGGGAGCAGATCGCCTTGGCGATCATCTCCCGCGTCTCGCGCTCTCTCCTGGACTCGAACCCGTTGGGGCCGAAGAACAGCGAGGCGTCCTCGCCCCTGCAGGCCGCCCGTTGCTCCCAGTCAGCGTCCCAGACGTGCACGCTCCCCCTTCCGGTCGGCTCTCCGCGTGGATCGTTCTCGGTTCGGATCGT
>CAZADJ010000167.1:2800-5942 GCA_964483845.1 uncultured Actinomycetota bacterium
TCGGATCGTCCCGGCAGCGCGTCGCCGGACCCCGACACGGCCGGTGTCCGCCGCGGCTGGCGTCCCGGAACCTAGACGCTGTGGGTCCGGTCGTCCATGGTCTTCCGAGCCGTCGATCCCACCGGTCGCGTCCCGGGGCCGGACACGGGGGGACGTCAGGACGAGGTGTCCGCACCCGCGCGTGGTGACACGTCGTCCGGGGCCTCCTCCACCTCCACGTCGTCGACGAGCAGCGTCGTGCCGTCCACGCCGACGATGCGAACGCGGGTCCCCGTCCGGATCCGACCCCGCGGTTCACCCGTCCAGCGGGCGCGCCACAGGGCACCCGCGACGAAGACGTGGCCCTCCGGGTTCATCGTGGAGCGGACGACGCCGACCCGCCCGACGAGCTCCTCCCCGACCTCCGCGACCTCGGGGCCCGCCTGGGCCCGCAGCACGACCGTCATGATCACGACGAAGAACAGCACCGCGAAGCCGACCCCGACGACGATCAGCCACAGAGGCAGCGTCACGAGCGGATGGTCGCCTCTGAACAGCCACGAGGATCCGGCCGCCAACGCCCCGGTGCCGAGGACCGTCGGCAGACCGAGTCCGGCGATCGCGAGATCGACCGCGAGCAGGGCCAGGCCGGCGACGATCAGGAGGGCCGCCCACCAGCTCACCGGGAGCACGGCGAGGCCGTAGACCGCGAGCGGCGCGACCGCCAGCGCGGCGACCCCGGCGACGCCGAACCCGGGTTGGAACACCTCGAACAGGAGGAGGATCAGCGCCCCCATGAGCAGGAAGTACACGAGGGACGGATCGAGCGCCGCGTGCAGGGTGCGCTGGATCAACCCGAGCTCGTGGAAGCGGATGGTCACCTCGTCCTGACGCAGCCGGAGATCGCGCGTGCCAGCAGCGGTGGTGACGGCGCGACCGTCCAGCTCAACCAGCAGCGGTTCGAGACCCTCGACCACGAGCCCGAGCCACCCGGCCTCGCGCGCGACCTCCGCGTCCACCTCGTCGATCGCCACGGTGGTCCCGGCACCGCCGGTGACCTCGGCACCGTGATCCGTGAGCAGCTCGGCGAGGAGCATCGTCTCGTCGGTGAGGCAGGCCCGGTCGACCGTCTGGGGGCAGGCGGGTCCGAGCACCGCGTGGCGGGACGCGGCCGGGACGTGCGCCGCGGCGAGCAGGAAAGCCGCCGTCCCCCGAGCCTCCGCGTCGAACGGGCCGACCCAGACGGCGACCGGGACCGCGGCAGCGCGGAGCGGGTCGACGAGCTCCCGTGGGGCGACGCCGATGGCTCCCGGCGCGTCGATCTCGATGATCACGAGCTCGGCATCGCGTTCCTCGGCGCTCGTGATGAGCTCGGTGATCGCTTCGACCGTGGGGGGGGTGATCGGACCGTCGAGCTGCAGGATGTCCACGACACGGTCGTCCCCCGCCGGCTCCTGGGCAGCCGCGACCGCCGGCGCGACCAGTCCGACCGCGATCAGCACGATCGCGATGCGGAGCAGTGTGCGTGACAGCGTGGCGGGCACAGGCGTCACCGTCTCCGGGTGCGAGGTGGGGGACCGGCGGCGAGGAGGGTACTGACAGCCTGGCCGAGGCGGCCACCCGCCGCCGATCGACCGGCTCGTTAGGCTGACCGGGATGCGCCGCCTCTCCCGTGCCCACGTGGTCGTCACCGTCGGTGGCGCCGACCCGCGACGTGGGCGTGGCGGTCCCCCCGGTCGGCCCCGTTGAGCCGGACCCGATGAGCAGCCTGCGCCACGTCCACCGCTCGGAGCTGGACGGCTTCGACGACCTGTTCTCCCCCCGCCTGCTGATCGTCACCGGGAAGGGCGGGGTGGGCAAGACGACCGTCTCCGCCGCCCTGGCACTGGCCGCGTCGAGCTCCGGCCGGCGCACGCTTCTCGTGGAGGTCGAGGGTCGGCAGGGGTTCAGCCGCACGTTCCGCACCCAGCCGTGGGACTACGAGGAGCGCGAGTTCCGCCCGGACCTGTTCGGGCTCGCCATCGACCCGGAGGAGTCGATGCACGAGTACCTCGAGATGTACTACGGACTGGGCCGCGTCTCGTGGGTGATGTCGCGGACCAACGCGATCGACTTCGTCACCGCGGCTGCCCCCGGGCTCCGCGACCTGCTGCTCATCGGCAAGGTGTACGAGATAGAGCGTCGCCGCCGTGACGACGGCCGTCCCGCCTACGACGTGATCATCCTCGACGCGCCGCCCACCGGCCGGATCGTCCCCTTCCTGCGCGCCCCGGAAGGGGTGACCGAGATCGTCCGCGTCGGACCGGTCAGGCGCCAGGCTGCACAGATCACCGGCCTGCTCGAGGACCCCCGACGCACCAGCGTGGTGATCACCACCCTGCTGGAGGAGATGCCGGTCACCGAGACGCTCGAGTCGCTCGAGGATCTCACCGCCGACGGCGTCGCCGTCGGCGCGATCGTCGCCAACCAGACCCTCGCCCCCCGCTTCGAAGACCCGTCAGCCCTCGATGACCTCGATCCCGACCACCTCGCCGGGCTGGCGAGAGAGGCAGGCGTGGTGATCGACGCCGACATCGCCTCCCTCGCGCTCGACGAGGCGGACGCGCACCACGGACGCGTCGTGCTGGAGGATGAGATGCGGGAGCGGCTCGTGGCGGCAGGCCGGCCCCGCATCGAGCTCCCCCTGCTCACCGGCGCCACGTTCGACCAGTCCGACCTCGAGATCCTCGCCGACATCATCGCCGTGTCCGTCGGTGAACCCGGCCCGCGGGTGGGCGTGCGGTGAGCGAGGAGGAGCTCGAGCGGGCGCGCCAGCAGCGGCTCGACGCGGCCGTCGCCGACGCCGACATCCTCGTGACGGCCGGCGCCGGCGGGGTCGGCAAGACCACGGTCGCCGCGGCGCTCGGTCTCGCCGGCGCCCGCGCGGGCCGGCGCACGCTGGTGCTGACGATCGATCCTGCACGCCGCCTCGCGCAGGCGATGGGCCTCGGAGCTCTCGACAACACGCCCCGCCGGGTCGACCTCGACCCGGGCCACGAGCTCTGGGCGATGATGCTGAACATGGAGCGCACCTTCGACGAGGTCGTCGACCGTCACGCTCCGTCACGTGAGCGCGCCGAGGCGATCCGCGCGAACCGCATCTACCAGACCCTGTCGTCGACCC
>CAZADJ010000168.1:0-5923 GCA_964483845.1 uncultured Actinomycetota bacterium
TCGGCGACGACGCGTCGGGTCCCCTCGCGCGGGTCGAGCTCGCACCAGCGGCCGTGGCCGTCGGTGGCGACCGCGACGGCCCGGCGGCTGTCCCCGTCGACGCGCACGACCCCGGCGTCGCCCCCGGCGGCCGCGACGGTCCCGAAGCCGACGAGCGCGTCGTACTGCTCCCAGACCCACCGCTTCGAGCAGACGTTCGGCGAGGCGAGGAGGTCGAGCGCGACCCGGTCGACGTCGGCCGGCACCGCGAGCGCCTCGGCGTCGACCTGCGCGTAGCGCTCCATCCACCCGGGGCGTCTGGTCGGGCGCCGGTAGACCGGCCCCTCGTCGGCCAGCGAGCGCGCCGGGGCGTCGGCCACGACCTGCCCGTCGCGCGTGATCACCAGCCGGTCGCCGTCGGTCACCTCACCGATCACCGATGCGGGGACCCCCCACCGTCCACAAACCTCGAGGACGTCGTCCAGCCGTCCGGGGGAGACGAGCGCGAGCATGCGCTCCTGCGACTCGGAGCAGAGGATCTCCCAGGACGCCATGTCCTCGACGCGCAGGTGGACGCCGTCGAGGTCGACACGCATGCCGAGGTCGGCGGCGGACGCCAACTCGGCGGTGGAGCAGCTGATCCCCGCGGCCCCCATGTCCTGGATCCCGGAGACCAGCTCGCGCTCGTACAGCTCGAGGCAACACTCGATGAGGAGCTTCTCGGCGAACGGGTCGCCGACCTGCACGTTGGGACGCTTGTCCTCGTCGGCCTCGTCGAACTCCGCGGAGGCGAGCACCGACGCACCGCCGATCCCGTCGCGACCGGTGGCAGAACCGATGAGCACCGCGACGTCGCCCGGGCGCTCCGCCCGCGCGAGCTGCAGCCGGTCGGCGCGCAGCACTCCGACGCAGAGCACGTTCACCAGGGGGTTGCCGGCGTAGCTGTCGTCGAAGACGGTCTCGCCCCCGATGTTCGGGACGCCCACGCAGTTCCCGTAGCCGCCGACGCCGCGCACGACCCCGTCGACGAGGTGGCGCTGGAACGCCGCACCCGACGCCCCCGCGGCCCCTCCGTCGCGCGGATCGCCGAAGCGCAGCGGGTCCATGATCGCGATCGGCCGCGCGCCCATGGTCAGCACGTCGCGGATGATCCCGCCGACCCCGGTCGCCGCGCCCTGGTAGGGCTCGACGAAGCTCGGGTGGTTGTGTGACTCGATCTTGAACGCGACCGCGAGCCCGTCGCCGACGTCCACGACGCCGGCGTTCTCGCCCGGACCGACGAGCACCTGCGGCCCCGTGGCGTCGAGCGTGCGCAGGTGCACGAGGCTGGACTTGTACGAGCAGTGCTCGGACCACATCACCGAGTACATGCCGAGCTCGGAGACGGTCGGGATCCGACCGAGCGTCTCGCGGACGCGCTCGTACTCCTCGCCGGTCAGTCCGAGCTCGTCGGCGAGCCGGCGCGCCTCGTCGTCGTCGAGACGTTCGACGTCGGGGATCTCCGGTGTGCTCGCCGGCGCGGTCCGGGCGGTCTCGAGCGTCGGTGGTTCGCGCATCACTGCCTCGCGGCTGGGGAGCCGACAGGGTACGTGGCCGGACGCGGGCGTCGGACGCGCCGTGACGGCCGGGAGCGACGTACGCTCGGGGTCCAGCACGCGTCCCAGCGGAGGCCACATGGGTACAGGAGACGGCGACCAGCCCGCCGAGGACCAGGCGCGGCCTGAGGGGCCCGCGTCGGCGACCGACCCCGACCAGCAACCGGACCCGTCGGACCTCGTGGTGGTCCGCATGGACGACGACGAGGACGGTGGTGAGGACGCCGAGTCGATCGAGCACCCGGCACGCCTGCTGCGGCTCGCGACGATGGCGCAGCGCATCATGAAGGAGATGCGCGAGATGGACATCGACGAGGCCGGCCGTCAGCGTCTCGCCGGGATGTACGACCGGACCCTGAAGCAGCTCGGCGAGGTCCTGTCCGACGAGCTGCGGGAGGAGCTGAGCGAGCTCGTCGCCCACTCGGTCGAGGACGACGACGGTCCCCCCAGCAAGGCGGAGCTGCAGGTGGTCCACGCCCAGCTCGTCGGCTGGCTCGAGGGGCTGTTCCAGGGCATCCAGGCGTCGCTGGCGAGCCAGCAGATGGCCGCGCAGCAGCAGCTCGCACGTCTCAAACAGCAGCAGGGCCAGCTCGAGGGCGGCGACCGGCGGGGTCGCTCGGGCACCTACCTGTAGGGCGACCCGGACGTAGGGCGGCACCTCAGACGCACACTCGACCGCGCGTCTCGAACGATGGTGACTGCTGGGGTCCCGTCAGCGGGCGCAGATCAGCACCCTTCCGGCACGGCCGCGGTCCGGATCCCGCCCGCTTCCGCTCAGGAGCGAACCCCGGCGAGGTGGGTCACGACGCTGCGGAGGATGCGCGCACCGTCGGTCCCGACGGCGAGGTCCGGGTCGACCGCGTGCTCGGGGTGCGGCATCAGCCCGGCGACGTTGCCGGCGTCGTTCGTCACCCCGGCGATGTCGCGCGCCGAGCCGTTCGGGTTCTGCCCGGGGGCGTAGCGGAGCAGGACGCGGCCCTCGGCCTCCAGCTCCTCCAGCGTCGCCTCGTCCGCGTAGTAGCGGCCTTCCCCGTGCTTGACCGGCAGCCGGACGGTCTCGCCAGGCTCCAGGCCCCGGGTCCAGGCGCATGCCGCCTCCACAACGAGCTCAGCCTCCCGGCAGACGAAGCGCAGGCTCCGGTTGCGGAGCAACGCCCCCGGGAGGAGACCGGCCTCGCAGAGCACCTGGAAGCCGTTGCAGATCCCGAGGACGGGTCCGCCGTCCCCGGCGAACGCACGCACCGCACCCATGACCGGGGCGAGGTGCGCCAGCGCGCCGGCACGCAGGTAGTCACCGTACGAGAACCCACCCGGGAGCACGACGGCGTCGACGTCGCGCAGCTCGGCGTCGGCGTGCCACAGAGCGACCGCCTCCGCCTCCCCGTCGCCGGCGATCTCCACCGCCCGACGCGCGTCGCGGTCGTCGAGCGAACCCGGGAACGTCACCACCCCGACACGCACGGTCATCCTCGACCCTCCCTCGGGAAGCCCGCCGCGTGCAGCGCGTCGAGCGGATCGTCCAGGGCCAGGAGCTGCGCCACGTCCGCGCACCCGCGCGGGCGGTCGTCGCGGAAGGTCAGCCGCTCGCAGGCCCGGTGCTGCGCCCGAGCCGCCTCGAGCTCGGCCTCAGCGGTGACGCGCACGCCGGGCATCCCCTGTCCGAGGAGCGTCAGCTGGTGGACCAGCATGGGGGAGGCGTGCGCCCCCGGCTCGAACTGGAACTTCGCGTTCAGCTCCACCACGAGGCGACCGTCCTCGGTCCGTGCGGAGCTCTCCACGCCCGTGAGCTCGAAGACCGCCATCCGCAGCACCCCCTCCTCCTCGGCCCAGCGATCCAGACCCTCCTCCGCGAGCGGGAACCGGCCGGTGTCGAGGAGCTGGCAGGCTGCGGACAGCGCCCGCCGGCTCGCCGCGCGCGCAGACTCGTCACCGACGACGGCGATCTCCTCCGCGCACCAGGGGCCGGACTCGGCCTCGCGGACCTCGTTCAGCACCGCGTCACCGCGATCGTGGGTGACCGTCTCCGTGCCCGGCGGTCGGCGCTCGGCCGGCCCGATCTCGGTCCCGGTGATCGCGGTGAACGCCCAGACCACCACCCCGGCGGCGACGGGTACCAGCACGAGCATCGCGATGACGAACCACCGCTGCAGGAGGGGCTCGCCGTCGGGCAGGTGCGGCAGCCCGTCGTCGACCCCGCCGGGACCCGGCTCGCGGCGGTAGCGGACGTCCGTCATCACCGGCTCACGCCTCGATGACCCGCCAGGCGTAGGTCTCGATCACCGGGTTGGTGAGGAACCCGCGGCAGAGCTCGTCGATCAGTCCCTCGAGCTCCTGGTCGTCCGCCTCCACGGTGAGCTCGAAGTGCTTGCCGGCGCGGACGTCGCTGATCCCGTCGTAGCCGAGATCGGGGAGCCGGCCCTCCACCGTGCGACCTTCGGGGTCGAGGATCTCACGTTTGAGCATGACGTCGATGGCGACGCGGGGCATCAGCGCTCCGGGTGGTGCCGGCGGACGGGACGTGCCCGGAGGGTACCCGCTCGACCAGTGCGACCCGCGCTGGCCACGGACGCCGGCTCACTGCTCCCCGGGCTGATCCTCCGGACCGTCGACGACGATCTGCTGGCAGACCGCTGCGTCCCGCGCCTCCCCGTCGCGACCAGGGTCGCACAGGGTCCGCAGCGCGGCGGTCGGAGTGATCCCCTCGGTGCGCTCGGTCGACGTCGCCCGGTACGCCTCGAACCACTCGGTCGTCGTGGCGCAGGCGTCCAACGTCGGCCGCAGGTCGCTCAGGGACCCGGCGCCGACACCGGAGTCTCGGACCGCCCCGTCCTCGTCGTCGGTCGTCTCCTCAGCGACCACCTCCTGGAACGCCTGACGGCACCCGTCCGAGATGGCGATCGGGGTCGGCTCGGCACGGACCTCCGGCTCGTCGTCGCACGCAGCGACGGCGGCCGCGAGCAGCGCGAACACGAGCGCGGCGAACAGGTGACGCGGCACGGCTCCCCTCCGACGGTGCTCCTCACCGGAGCCTCCCCCAGCGGCCCGGTCGAACGCAACCTCGTCCCCCTGGACGGTCGGACCGGCGCACACCGTCGCCGGTCGCCGGGGGTCCCCGCGGCGGTCACGTAGTGTCCGCATCCGGCAGCGACGAGGAGCACCGCGCACGTGGACTTCGAGATCCCCGAGGAGCTCACCCAGCTGCGGCAGTCCTACGCGGCGTTCCTGGAGCGCGAGGTCCTCCCGGTTGACGAGCGCTTCCGCGAGGAGCTCGCGCGGTGGGAGTGGAACGAGGAGATGGCCGCTGCAGCGCGGTCGGTGCGCCGCCGGTCGGCGGAGGAGGGCTTCTACGCCTGCTACCTCCCGGAGGAGGTCGACGGCTGGGGTCTCTCGACGCTCGGGACCACGCTCCTGGTCGAGGACACCGGCGCGACGGGATCCCGCTTCGCGACCTGGGCGATCGGCCCGCCGAACCCCGAGGCGCCCTCGCCGGTGCTACTCGACGCCCAGCCGCACATCCGCGAGCGCTACCTCACACCACTGGTGCGCGGGGAGGCGACGATGTGCTTCGCGCTCACCGAGCCCGAGGCCGGTTCGGACGCGCAGGACATCTCCACCCAGGCGGAGCGGCACGGCGACACCTGGGTGCTGAACGGCACGAAGCACTACATCACCGGGGCCGACGACGCCGACATCGCGCTCGTGTTCGCCGTGAACGACCCGGAGAAGCGGGCGCACGGTGGGATCACGGCGTTCATCGTGCCCCGGGATCAGTACGAGGTGGTCGGCAAGCAGTGGACGGTCGCCGACACCCACCCGTACGAGATCGTGCTCGACGACGCCGAGGTCCCCACCGACCACGTGATCGGCGACGTCGGCTTCGGCTTCTACACCGCGATGCGCTTCCTGAACGCCGGGCGCGCCTACATCGGCGCGTCCTGTCTCGGGATGGCGCAGTTCTGCCTCGACCACGCGGTCGACCACGCCCGGACCCGGACCGCGTTCGGGAAGCCGATCGGGAGGAACCAGGGGGTCTCGTTCCCTCTGGCCGACTCCAAGGTCGAGATCGAGGCGGCGCGCTGGCTCACCTACCACCTCGCCTGGCAGGTCGACGAGGCGGCGGGCGACCGGGACGGGCCCGATGGCGACATCGTGCTCGACTCCTCGATCGTGAAGCTGTACGGGACCGAGATGGTCGGTCGGGTCGCCGACCGCGCGATGCAGGTGCTCGGCGGCCAGGGGCTGATGCGCGAGGCTCCGATCGAGCGCATCTGGCGCTTCGTGCGCGCCCTGCGCATCGTCGAGGGTGCGAGCGAGATCCAGCGCCTCGTCATCGCCCGCTCGCTGGGTCT
>CAZADJ010000169.1:0-5874 GCA_964483845.1 uncultured Actinomycetota bacterium
GCGGCCGCTCCGTGCGACCCCGGTGTGCGCGCTCGCGTGTACGTGACTCGGGTGTACGTGACTCCGGCGTGCGGGCTCCGGCGTGTGGCCCCTCAGGCGCTGCGAGCGGCGAGCCAGCGGCTCAGCGGCCGGTTCACGGCGTCCAGCGTCGCTCTGACGGCCGCAGCGGCGCGTCCGCGTCCGTCGACCGCGACGGCGCCGACGAGGCGGTGGGCGCCGTCTGGGCCGGCTACGGTCAGTTCGACGATCATCCGTTCGGTCGATACGTCCACCGCGGTGACCTCGAAGCGCGCGAACGGCGCGGTGAGGTCGCTGAGCGCGAGCGCGGTCGCGTCGGCTGCGGCCGCTGCGACCGTTGCGCGCCGCGCGCACCCGCGCACCGTCGTGCCGCCGTGGACCAGCTCCACCTCGACCCGGGCCCGACCCTCGAGCTGATCGAGGCTGATGGTGCCGAGCGTGGGCCGCCGACCAGGTTCCCGGGCGTCGCCGCTCGGCTCCTCGCCCCGGTCAGCGCCCCTCCCGGCGGCGGTCGGCAGGTCGCGGGTGCCGCCCGCAGCCGGACGCTGACGCAGCATGATCTCGTCCCACGACGGGACCGACGGGCGCGCCTCGCTGCGGCGTGGATCCATCGGCCCCCCCAGGCGACGTGCGGTGCGGTCGGACCCGCGATGCTACCGGCCGCCGGTGAGCGTGACCCCGAGCGCCGCCTCGAGACGACCGCGCTCGTCGCGCTCCGCTGCCGTCGACCGTCCCACCGCCTCCAGGACCCGGATGGCACGGACCGTCCACCACGGTGCACGGCAGCTCCGCGAGGCATCCAGTGCCCGCCGTGCCGCCGCGACCGCCCCGTCCGCGTCGTCGGCCGCCAGCCGCACCCACGCGTCGATGAGCTCCGCGCTCGCGACCAGCAGCGGCGGACGATCGCCGGTCGCCGGGAGACGCGCGGTGACGGCTTCCGCATCCCGTCGGCGACCGGCGTCCAGCCAGTCGCGGAGGATCGACTCGCGGGCGAGCAGCCAGCTCGGCATGCCGAAGTCGACGAGCAGGTCCTCGACCGAGGGTGGCGGGAGCTCGGGGTCCCAGGCGGCGCCGACGTGGAGCCCGACGCTGGCGAGCATCACCCGCCCGTACTCGGAGCCGGCGGATCGCGGCGGCCCGGGATCCCGAGGACCGAACCACGCGAGCAGGTCGTCCAGGAGTTCCCGGTCGCCCTGCGCGGCGGCGATCGGCGCGATGGTGAACCAGGTGCGGACCCCCGCCCGACGGACCGCGTGCGCGTCGGCCTCCCGGAGCGCCGCCGCCGCGGCGATCCGCGCCTCGCCCCACGCTCCCCTGGCCGCCTCCACCTCGACCAACCGGTACCACCCCCAGGCCGTCGCGGCGACGAGGCCGAGGCCGGTCGCGATCTCGAGATCCTCGGCGGCGAGGTCGCGGGCCCGTCCGGTGTCGTCCAGCAACGTGTCGAACAGGACCCGCGCACGGGCGTGGAGGTAGTCCGACCACCGGCCGAGGCGGCGCGCCGCCTGCGCGCTCTCCTCGGCCGTCGCGGCTCCCTCCTCGTCCTCCGACAGCCCGAGCTCGTCGAGCGCCCGCACGGCGTTGAGCTGGAGCTCGGGGTCGTCGGCCTCTCGCGCGACCCCCGCGGCCCAGCGAACACGGTCCTTCACGTCATCCGGCGAGCCTCCCCCGAGCCGACCGCCGACCGCCCGCCCCTCCGCCAGCGCGACGCGGGCGCGGACCACGTCGGGGGCGCTCCCGAGGTGGGTGAGGCCCCGGGCGGCCTCAGCGGCGGCGCGATCGAACTCCAGCTGGTCGAAGCGCACCGTCGCGAGGCGCTCGACGGTCCGTGCGTAGCCATCCATCGCCCGGGCCGTGTCGGTGTCGGTGAGCTCCCCGTCCAGGACGGCCTCGAAGAGGTCCCGCGCACGCTCCAGCGCGATCGCACCGGCCTCGAGGTCCTCGAGGGCCGCCGTTGCGGCGCCGCGGATCCACTCGGCCTCGGCGGCCTCCAACCCGCTGCCGTCACCGAGCAGCGCGGGCAGGGCATCCGCGTGCTCGAGCGCGGTCGCGTAGCCGGATCGCGTGATCGCGGCCCTCGCGGCACGGAGGCGCCAGGACAGGGCGCGGCGGCGGACCGCGTCACGCGCGACGCCGGCCAGCTCCGTGGCGAGAGCCGGCGCGACCTGCAGCGCGCTGGTGAGGTGGTGCGCCACGGTCGCGGCGGTCTCCTCGCCCGGATCCGCGTCACGGGCTTCCAGCCACGAGGCGAGGCGCACGTGCAGGTCGGCCCGCTCCGAACGGGTCAGCGACCCGTAGGCGGTCTCCCGGAGGACCGCGTGCCGGAACTGGTACGTCTCCCCGATCTGGCCCGCGACCGGGCCGTCGACGAGCGCGCGCTCGCGTAGCACCGGGAGCCCGTCCGTGTCGACGTCGGGGTCCATGCCACGCAACGCGCCGACGGAGAAGTCGCGACCGATGACCGCGCCCCGCTGCGAGAGGTGACGGGCCGCGGACGGCAGGTCGTCGAGCTGGGCCTCGTAGAGCGCACGCACGGTCGTCGGGATGGTGACGCGGTCCGGGGGGTGGTCGAGCGCGAACCCGTCGCCGTCCTCCGTGAGGACCCCGGCGATCAGCCACGTCCGCAGCAGCTCCTCGACGAACAGCGGGTTGCCGTCCGCCCGCGCCACGATCGACGAGACGAGCTGCTGTGGGAGGGCGTCGCCGACGTGGGCTGCGACGAGCCGGCGGATGTCCCCGTCGGTCAGGGTGTCGAGGTGGAGGACGAGCGACGTCCCGCCCTCCGGTGCGCACCACCGTGGTGTCAGGGTCAGCAGCTCGGGCCGGGCGGTGGCGACCACGAGCCGTCCCGGCCGGGCGATCGCCGCGTCGAGGAACGCACGCGCGTCCGGTCCCACCGTGTGGACGTCCTCGACGATCCAGAGGGCGGTCGGTCCCTCCTCCAGCGCGCTCAGCGCGGAGAGCCAGGCCCCGAAGCGCGCCTGCCGCTCGCCACCGCCGCGGCCCGTGTCGCCGGTGAGGACGGCCACCACCTGCTCGACGATCGCCTCGGTCGCGCCCGTCCCCGTGGTCCGCAGCCTGGGGATGAGGATCGAGCGGACCGCGGCCGGGATGTCGGTGTCCCGCGGCCCGGATCCGTCCGCCGCGTGATCGAGGGCCGCTGTGAGGAGCTGAACCACGAGGTCGAAGGCGCCGCCGGCCGCGTCCGAGCGGACCGTCCACACCGGCGGGGTCGGTCCGCGCCCGCGGACGCGCTCCGACAGCTCCCCGACGAGCCGCGACTTGCCGACACCCGGCGGAGCGACCAGCAGCACCCGCGACGAGGCGGTGCCCACGGACTCGAACGCCTCGAGCAGGGATCCGAGCTCGGCCTCGCGGCCGATGGTCGGCGCCCCGAGACGTCCGAGCGCGGCGGTGCGTGAGGGCCGCGGCCGGACCTCGAGGGCACGCCAGGCTCGGATCGGCGTGGTCTTGCCCTTGAGGTGGAGGGGGCCGACGGGCTCCAGTGTCACCTCGTCGGCGACCGCGAGCGCGGTCCCCTCCCCGACGAGCACGGACCCCGGGTCAGCGGCGGCCTCGAGCCTCGCGGCGACGTTCACGGTGTCCCCGGTGACGCGTTCGTGATCGGGCTCGTAGGCGACCTCCCCCGTGTTCACCCCGACACGGAGCGCGATGGTGTCGGGGGGCAGTCCGAGGTCGGCGTCGAGGGACGAGACGGCGTCGTGGAGCGCGAGCCCGGCCCGGACGGCGCGCGACGCGTCGTCGTCGCGGCTCCGCGGGACGCCGAAGACCGCGACGACGGCGTCCCCGATGAACTTCTCGAGCTGCCCGCCGTGGCGCTCGAGGACGGCCCGGACCTCGGCGAAGAAGCGGTCCTGGACGGTGGCGACGTCCTCGGGGTCGGAGCGCTCGGAGAACGCCGTGAACCCGACCACGTCCGCGAACAGCACGCTGACGATGCGACGTTCCCTCACCTGCGCACCCCGGTCGGAGTGCGCTCAGCCTACGGGGGCCGCGCCGGTTCCGGCGGTCGTGGCTACGACTCCTTCTTCTTCGCCTTGGCCTGCTTCGCGGAGGCCGCCCTGCCGGTCGCCTTCTTCGCGCTCGACTTCTTGGCCGACGTCTTCTTCGTGGTGCGCTGCGGCTTCACCGGCTCGCCGTGGTCGTGGACGTGCGCCTCGCCGTGGTGCTCGGCCTCGAAGTCCTCGTGAGGGATGTGGCGGTGCGCGAGGCCGGCGTGGTCGTGCTCATGGTCGTGCTCGGAGTACAGGTGGTCGAAGCCGCCGGTCATCTTGTTGTAGTTGTGGGTGACGTGGAAGTGCGGGTGGCCGTGCACCACGGCGTCGTGCTCGTGGTGTTCGGGATCCGCCGGGTAGTCGTGCTCGTGGTGGGTCATGGACGCCCTCCGTCTCGGTGTCGACGTCACCGTACGGTCCGCTCCCCCGGGGTCGGCTGCCCGGACGGCGGGGTCGAGGCGCCACCTTCGTTCGGCGTCCGGACGTCTGGGGCTAACGTCGCCGTGATGGACGAGGACCAGCAGCTCACCGCCGAGCAGATCGCCGAGCGCACCCCCGAGGAGCGCAACCGCTTCGCGGACCTGCTGCGGCTCGGGTCGATCGTCGTGGTCGTGCTCGGCCACTGGCTGATCGCCGTCGTCCTCGTCGTCGACGGGCAGTGGGTGACGGGCCGCCTGCTGGAGTTCGTGCCCTGGACGCGTTGGCTGACCTGGGTCTTCCAGGTGATGCCGATCTTCTTCTTCGTCGGTGGCTACGCGAACGCGGTGTCGTGGAGCTCGGCGGCCGAGCGCGGGACGCCGTGGGCGGTCTGGGTGCGACGCCGTGCCCGCCGCCTGCTGCGTCCGGTCATCCCGCTCGTGGCGCTCTGGGTGCTGCTCGGCGCGGCACTCGCCGTGCTCGGCATCCCCGGGGAGCTGCTGCGCCTCGGCACCCAGGCGGCGTTCATCCCGGCGTGGTTCCTCGCCGCCTACCTGCTGGTGGTCGCGGCGGCGCCGCTGACCTTCACCGCCCACCGCCGCTGGGGGCTCGGCGCGCTGGTGGGGCTCGTCGCGGTCGCGATCGTGGTCGACGTCGCGCACCTGTCGGGCGTCCCCGTGGTCGGGTACAGCAACTTCCTCTGGGTCTGGGCCGCGGTCCACCAGCTCGGCTACTGGTGGTTCGACCAGCGCCTGTCGGACTCGCTCGTCGTCAACCTCGGGCTCGCCGTCGGCGGCTACCTGGCGCTCGTGGTGCTGACCACCGTCGGTGGGTACCCGACCGCGATGATCGGGGTGGAGCCGGGTGGACGGAGCAACAACTCCCCCACCTCGATCGCCCTGTTCGTCCTCGGCGTCGCGCAGTTCGGCATCATCGCCGCGGTCCGCCACCACGCGAACCGGTGGCTGGAACGCGCCCGCGCCTGGGCGCGCGTCGTGATCGGCGGCAGCGTCGCGATGACCGTCTACCTGTGGCACCAGACGGCGATGGTCATCGTGGTGGCGTTGGCCCTCCCGACCGGGATCTGGCCGCGGTCCGACGCGATCGACGCGGAGTGGTGGCTGCTGCGGCCGCTGTGGCTCGTGCTCTGCGGTGTCGTGCTGTCCCTGCTCGTCCGTGTCTTCGCGAAGTACGAGCGTGTCGGCGAGCCGCGCTCGAGGCCGGGACGTGTGCGCGCGACCCTCGGGGTGGCCGCGACCGTCGCGGGGATCGGGATGCTGCTCGTCGGCGGCCTCCACAACCCGGATCGGACCGCGGGCATCCCCCTGACCGCGCTCGGGCTCCTGTTCGCCGGCCTCGGGGCGCTCGGCGTGATCCGCCACCACCCGGCGGCCGACCTCACGGCGCCCGAGGCCGATCCCGG
>CAZADJ010000170.1:0-3103 GCA_964483845.1 uncultured Actinomycetota bacterium
GACACGCTGATGGGTGCTCCCCGGGGGTGTCCGACCCTCCCGGCGAGCGTAGCGCTGTGCGCGCGACTACAGCCTGGCCGCCAGCCGGTCGCGGCGGAACCGGCGCTCCGCGACGACCAGCAGCAGGCCGACCACCGCCCAGACGGCCCCCCCACCCGCCATCACGAGCCGGATCGAGACCTCGACGACGGCGATCAGCTGCACGATGAGCAGCACCATGACCGGCACGATGACCAGCGCCCCGAGCTGGTGCGCAGCTTGGAGGCTGTCGACGCGGCTGGAGATCACCACCATCAGCCCGAGCCCGAGGCCCGCGACGGCCGGCGCGACCCACACGGCCAGCAGCACCCACGGGCCGGTGGGGAACGACAGGCGCTCGTAGGGGATCACGAGCGTCCCGGCGACGAGCGTGTACAGCAGGAAGCCGCCGAGCGCGACGAGCACCGCCGGTAGCCAGGCGGCGAGGAACTTGCCGACGAGCAGCTCCTCGTCGCTGGCGGGGGAGTGGAGGAGGGCTTCGAGGGTCCCGCGCTCCCGCTCGCCGGCGAAGCTGTCAGCCGCGATCACCACCGCGATGACCAGCGGCACGAGCACGAAGAGCGGTGCGAGCAGGCTCTCGAGGACGAACCCCACCCACGTCTCCGCCTCCGCGACCGCCAGCGCGAACGCCTCCCCGCGCGGCGTCAGCGCCGTGACGACGCCGCGCTCGGACAGGTTCCGCAGGCTGATCACCCAGCCCATGCTGACGAGCAGCACCGGGATCACGCCCAGGACGACGACCGGGGCCAGCAGCATCGGCAGCCGGACCCCGCGGCTGCGCATCGCGATCCTGAGGTCCTTGCGGGCGATCGCGGTCACCGCACGCCACCTCATCGTCGGGCACCACTCACCGTGGTCCGTCCTGGTGCAGCGCGACGTAGATGTCCTCGAGGCTCGGCGTCTCCTCCGAGGCGCGGCGGACACGCGCACCGTGCAGCACGAGGCGCTCGACCAGCGCGGGCAGCGACTCCGCCGCGGTCGCGACCGCGCGCACGCTGGTCGCCGCCACCTCGACGTCCGTCAGTCCCGTCACCGCCCGGACCGCCTCACGGACCTCGTCCTCCGCCAGCGGATCGAAGCGGACCTCGATGACCGCGCCTGCCCCGACGCTGTGGGCGAGCTCGTCCGGGGTGCCGACCGCGACCAGGCGACCGTCCTGCAGGATGCCGACGCGGTCGCAGAGCTCGTGCGCCTCGACCAGGTTGTGCGTGCACACCAGCACCGTGTGACCGCGGTCCTCGCTGAGGTCACGGACCAGACGCCGCACCGTCCGGGCGGCCATCGGGTCGATCGAGGCGGTCGCCTCGTCGAGCAGCAGGAGCTCGGGGCCGGGCAGCAGGGCACGGGCGAGCGCGACGCGTTGCTTCATCCCGGTGCTCAGCGTCTGGGCCGGTGCGTCCATCAGGGGGCTCAGATCGAGGACCTCCGCGAGCTCGGTCGACCGGTTCCGGAGGTCCGGGGGATCGATCCCCGTGATCGCGCCGAACAGGTCGAGGATCTCGCGGACGGTGAGCTGATCGTCGAGCTGCGGACGGGCGCCGAGCACCCCCGTCCGGCGCCGCACCCGGTCCCCGTCCACGTACGGGTCGAGGCCGAGCGTGCGCACCGAACCCTCGGTGGGCAGCAGGATGCCGTTCACGAGCCGCACGGTCGTCGTCTTGCCGGCGCCGTTGTGTCCCAGCAGTCCGAAGACCTCCCCCCGGACGATGCGGACGGAGACCTCGTCGAGCGCCACCGTCTCGCCGAAGGTCCTGCTGAGTCCGGTCAGCTCGACCGCCGATCCCTCCGCCGCGTCCTCCGCGGTGGTGAAGATCGACGGTCTGGCGAGGCGCTGGGACATCCCGCGCGAGATTACGCGTGGTGGTCGCTCGTCGCTGGCTGCGCTACCGGTCCCGCGTCCCCCGGATGGCGTGGCCGAGGTCGTCCAGGGCGTTGTCGATCCGACGGGCGAGGTGCACCTGGACCCGGCCCTCCTCGTACATCTCGTGGAGCGTCTGGCGCGCAGCGTCGGTCTCCCGCAGTGCGTCGTCCCACCGTCGGTCGTCGACGGCGTCGGCGAGGTGTGCCACACGCTCGTCGAGGGCGCGGTGGGCCGCGTCGCCGATGTCGCCGTCGGCGTGCCCCCTGTCGACGAGGAACGAGACCTGCTCGAGCGGTTCCTCGGGCGGCCGGTCCTGGAGCGCCAGGAGCGCCCCCGCGACGAGGGTCACGAGCAGCGCGACCGAGATGACCACGGTGCGGCGACGGGACCCGAGGGGCAGGCCGTGCGCCCGGCGCGCCACCGCTCAGTCACCCCCTCGTGGGGTCGCGTCGCGGATGGCGTGCTCCAGATCGCGGAGCGCGTGGTCGAGCGGCCGCTCCCAGTCATCCTCGATCGCGCCGTCCTCGCGGTGCTCGCGCACCTTCTCCCGGGCGACCCTGACGTCATCGCGCGCGTCCTCCCAGTCGCCGTCCTCGGCCTCGTCGACGGCGTCGCGCACGTAGCTCGCGATGTCGTCGCGCGCGTCCTCCGTCACGCCACCCTCCCGGACACCCTCGTCGAGCAGGTCCAGGGCGTCGTCAGCCGCGTCACGCACCCCGTCGATGCCGTCAGGCTCCGGTGGGGGATCGTCGCCCTCGGGCGGGGGATCGTCCTCGGCCGGCGGGGGATCCTCGTCGGCGGGAGCCGGAGCTGCGTCGTCGGCCGGCTCCTCCGTGTCGGGATCATCGTCGACCAGCGGGGTGTCCCCGCCCGGCTCGAGCGACGCGAGGGCGATCAGGGCGAGGAGGGCGACCGCAGCGACCACCGCGAGAGCGAGACCGCGCCGAGCACGCCGGGACGTGTCCGGGGGGCCGTCGGTGATCCCGGTGGTCGCGGGGGCGTCCCGATCCCGGCCGTCCTCGGTGGTCGCGCGCGGGGTCCCGGGAGCGCCGGTGTCCGCGGCGTCGCGTCCGGCGGCGCCCGCCCCGGCGCCGACCGCGACCGTCTCCGCCTCCCGATCGAGACGCCTCGTGGCGGGCAGCGCCGCGTCGACGGGACGATCGTCCCGGACCGCGCGCAGCGCGTCGGCCAGGCTCCCGGCGT
>CAZADJ010000170.1:3203-4628 GCA_964483845.1 uncultured Actinomycetota bacterium
TCGACGGGACGATCGTCCCGGACCGCGCGCAGCGCGTCGGCCAGGCTCCCGGCGTCGGGGAACCGGTGGCCGGGGTCCTTCGCCAGCGCCCGTCTCACCACGTCGTCGAGACCGGCCGGCACGTCGCTCCTGGCCTCGGCGAGCGAGGGTGGCTCGGCGTGCAGGTGCTGGCTCACCACCTGGATCGCGGTGTCTCCGGTGAACGGGGGGTCCCCGGTGAGCATCTCGTGGAGCACGCACCCGAGGGAGTACAGGTCGGTGCGCGCGTCGACGTGCTGCCCGCGGGCCTGCTCGGGGGACATGTACGGCGCGGACCCGTACACCTCCGCGGTGCGGGTCGTGGCGGCGACGGCGCGTGCGAGCCCGAAGTCGGCGACCTTCACCTCGCCGTCGTCGGCGAACATGATGTTGCCCGGCTTGATGTCGCGGTGGACGAGGCCGGCGGCGTGCGCGGCGGCGAGCGCCTCGGTCACCCCGATCGCGACCGCCAGGGCCCGCTCGACCGGCAGGGGCCCCTCGTCGCGGATGACCTCCTGGAGCGTGGGGCCGTCGACCAGCTCCATCACGATGTACTGCACGTCGCCGTGCTCACCGGTGTCGTAGACGGCGACGGCGTTGGGGTGGTTCAGCGTCGCGGCTGCGCGTGCCTCCCGTCGGAAGTAGCGGCGGAGCGTCGGATCGTCGGCGCGGTGGGCGGAGAGGACCTTCACGGCGACGTCGCGGTCCAGACGCCCGTCCCGGGCCCGGAAGACCTCGGCCATCCCGCCGCTGCCGAGCCGCTCGAACAGCTCGTAGCGGCCAGCGATCGTGTCGCCGGGGTCGACCACGTCCGGGTCCGTTCCGTCCGCTGGTGCGTCGTCCTGTTCGCGGTCCCCGTGTGCGGGTGCTCGGGGCTCTCGGTCGGGCGCTCGCGTCAGTCCGAAGCGGCGATGTCCACCTCGTAGGCGGAGTAGAGCAGGTCGGCGCCGCGCTGACGGTGGCGGGCAGCGAGCCGCAGGAGGTCCGTGCCGTCGTCACGCAGTCCCTCCACGTCCTCGGCCTCGGGAAGGTCCCCCTGGCAGCGCTCGAGGAGCTTCGTCGCCCGCTCGAGCATGTCCTCGTGCTCCTTGCGGAGGCGCTTGACGGCGGACTCCAGACGCGGTGACTCGAGCAGGACCTGGGAGAAGAGCCCCCCGTCGCGCTCGGTCATCACCACGTGGTCCTCGAGGGCCGCGTGGAACTCCTTGGCGGCCGTGGACACGCGGTCGCCCCACGCGTAGGAGCGTCCCGCCGCGCCGGAGAGGGCCTGCTCGAGGTCGATGAGCGCGCCGCGCAGCCGCTCACGGCGGTCGCGCACCTCCCGCATACGCTCACCCTCGCGGTCCCCTCCGGTCGTCTCCGACGCTGTGTCCATCGCCGTACCTCCTCGTCCACCGCGCCCGACGA
>CAZADJ010000170.1:4728-5874 GCA_964483845.1 uncultured Actinomycetota bacterium
CGGGCACCGCCCGCGTGTCGGTGCGCGTGCGGAGCGTCGCGCGGTCGGCTCCGTAGACTCGCCACCGGTGCGCCTCGTGTGCGCCGTCCCGACGGAAGGACCGACGGTGGAGCGCGTCTGGCCCGGCGAGCCCTACCCGCTCGGGGCGATCTACGACGGCGCCGGGACCAACTTCTCCGTCTTCTCTGAGGCGGCCGAGCGTGTCGAGCTCTGCCTCTTCGACGAGGACGGCACCGAGACCCGCGTCGCCCTCCCGGAGGTGACCGGGTTCTGCTGGCACGGCTACCTGCCCGAGGTCGGACCCGGCCAGCGCTACGGCTACCGCGTGCACGGCCCCTACGAACCCGACGAGGGCCACCGCTGCAACCCGAACAAGCTCCTCCTCGACCCGTACGCGAAGGCCGTCGACGGGGCGATCGAGTGGGACGAGGCGGTGTTCGGCTACCGCTTCGGCGATCCCGACGAGGTGAACGACGACGACAGCGCCCCCTACGTGCCGCGCTCGGTCGTGATCAACCCCTACTTCGACTGGGGTAACGACTACCACCCGAAGACCCCGTGGCACCAGACGGTGATCTACGAGACCCACGTCAAGGGGCTGACGCGGCTCCACCCCGACGTGCCCGAGGAGCTGCGCGGCACCTACACGGGGCTGGCGAGCGAACCGATCCTCGAGCACCTCACGGACCTGGGCGTCACCGCCGTGGAGCTCCAGCCCGTGCACGAGTTCATCCACCCGTACCACCTCGTCCAGAAGGGGCTGCGCAACTACTGGGGCTACGACTCCATCGGCTACTTCGCGCCGCACCACGAGTACGCGTCCAGCGGTCAGCTCGGTGGCCAGGTCCAGGACTTCAAGCAGATGGTCGCCGCGCTCCACGCCGAGGGCATCGAGGTCATCCTCGACGTCGTCTACAACCACACCGCTGAGGGCAACCACCTCGGGCCGACGCTGTCGTTCCGGGGGATCGACAACCGTGCCTACTACCGCCTCGTCGAGGACGACCTGCGCCACTACATGGACTACACGGGCACCGGCAACTCGATGAACATGCGCCACCCGCACGTGCTGCAGCTGATCATGGACTCGCTGCGCTACTGGGTCCTCGAGATGCACGTCGACGGGTTCCGCTTCGACCTCGCCGC
>CAZADJ010000171.1:0-5774 GCA_964483845.1 uncultured Actinomycetota bacterium
GCCGCGACCCGGCCGCCGGCCTCGCCGCCCTCCACGATGACCGCGAAGGCGATCCGGCTCACCTCGCCCGCGGGATCGTCCCAGGGGGCGTAGCCCATGAACCAGGCGTGGGTGGGCAGCTCCCCCTCCTCGTCGCGCTCGCCCCACTCGGCCGTGCCGGTCTTGCCGGCGACGTCCGCCGGGAGGCCCGCGTCGGCCGCGGTCCCGCGAGCGACGACGTCCTCCATGAAGGCCGCGAGCGTCGGTGCGACGTCGCTGACGTCGCGCTCGACGGTCCGCTCCGGTGGCGGCTCGATGACCAGTGCTGGGTGACGCCAGGTCCCGTCGGCGACCGCGGCGGCGACGCTCGCGAGGTGCATCGGGGAGGACTCCACCTGGCCCTGGCCGAAGCCCGCGGCCGCCTTGACGACGTCGTTATCCCACGGCGGGAACGCCCCGCCGCGCGCGGGGATCGGCAGCGCGTAGTCCACGTTGAAGCCGAAGTCCTCGGCGGTGGCGACCAGGGTGTCGTCGTCGACGTCCACGGCCATGCGCACGTAGGCGGTGTTACACGACTCGTACGTCGCGGTGCGCAGGTCGATCGAGCCGAGGTCCATGTCCTCGAAGTTGTGGAAGGTCCACCCGGCGATCTCGCGCGTCTCGGGACAGTCGACCGGGTCGTCGGGTCCCATGCCGTCGCGCAGGAGGGCCCCGGCCGTCACGATCTTGAAGGTGGAGCCCGGCGGGTAGCGGCTGCCCATCGCCCGGTTCCAGTCGCCCGGCGGTTCGTTGGCGACCGCGAGCAGGTGCCCCGTGGCCGGATCGGTCACGACCATCGCCGCGGGTGCACCGTCCAGGACCGCGTCGGCCGCCGCCTGGACGTCCGGGTCCAGGGTCGTGCGCACCGGCTCACCCGGACGTGCCTCGAAGGTACGCAGCACCTCGACCGTCTCGCCGTCGGCGTCTGCGACCACGACCTCGCCGCCCGGCTCCCCGGCCAGCCGGCGCTCGAACGCGCGCTGCAGACCGCCGGTGCCGACCTCATCGCCCTCCAGGTACGGATGACCGAGCTCGTCGAGGAGCTCGGCGGTGATCTCGCGGACCGAACCGACGATCAGCCCGAGCGATGTCGCATCGGTCTGCAGCGGGTCTCCGTGGCGGTCGAGGATCGCCGCGCGGTCGTCCCACCACCGGTTCCGGTCCAGGGATCGGCCCTCGTCGAGCGCGGGGTGCAGCGACGACGGCGACCAGACGACGTGCCACCGGTCGTCCACACGGATCATCTCGAGTTCGGAGGAGTGGTCCCACTCGCCGAGGCCGGCCAGCTCGGTCCGCACCGCGATCGGGACCAGCGCGCGCCCGTCGTCGGTGAGTCGGGCATCGCGGGGCGTGATGTCCCACGTCGAGACCCGGAGCCGTTCGGTCGTCTCGGTGCGGTCGGTCGCGGGACCGTCATCGGTGGCGATCCGTTCGAGGGCCTCCGCGTCCCCGGCCTCCCACGCGGCCGCGAAGATCCCCGCGGTCTCCTGTGCTTCGGTGCGCAGGCGATCGGCCTCGCGCGCTTCGTACCACCGCCAGCCGGCGATCGCGAGGATCGCGACCGCGACGACGGCGAGGAGGCTGACGACGGTGCGCACGGGTCTCCGTGATCCGGTGTGGGCGTGTCCTGACGGGGAGCCGATGGTGGCGCACGGTGGACCTGCCCACCAGGTCCGACGGGGGTCGACCCTCAGGGTTGCCTACCGGCGACCTCCTCGACCGTGGCGACGCTCGCGGCGACGATGTCGGCGAGGTGGGGGTAGTCCAGGGTGTCCGGCGTGTCGCTCGGCGTGTGGTAGTGGGGGTTGCGGAAGTCCGCCGTGTCGGTCAGCTGCACCGCGGGGAGCCCCTCCTGCCAGAACGGGATGTGGTCGCTGCGGGCGAAGTTACGGACGGCCGGGACCGTCAGCCGCAGCAGCGGGCCGAGCAGCGGGAGGTCGGCCGGGTCGCGCAGCACCATCGCTGCGTGGTCGCCGGCGACGGCTCGCAGCGCCTCGGCGAACGTCTCCGCGAGGGCGGCCGAGCGACGTCGGTGGATGACGGCGGTGAAGTCGCCGGGCGCGCCACGCGCCCGGAGCCCGCGTACCTGCCGTGGCAGCAGCAGCCCGAGGCCCGGTGGGACCTGCTGCGCGTCCGGCCTGGGGTCGGTGTAGGCGATCGTCTCGTAGATCAGCGCTCCGACGACGCGGAGATCGCCGCGGACGGACTCGACGAAGCGCCGCGCGCCGTGGAACCCGATCTCCTCGAAGTCGAACACCGCGAGCAGCACGGAGCGCTTCAGACGCCGGTCGGCGAGCTGCCGGGCGAGCTCGACGAGCGCGGCGACGCCGGAGGCGTTGTCGTCGGCGCCGGGGGAGTCGTGCACCGTGTCGAGGTGCGCGCCGACGACCACCATCCCCTCGGGGGCGGCACCCGGCAGGCGCGCGAGGACGTTGGTGCCGACCACCGCTGGCGCCTCGGCCGCGCTCCGTGACCACGGCAGACCGGCCCCGGCCATCACCGCGCGGAGGTCGACCGGCTGGGTGTGGGTCCGCCACCCGGCCGCGTCCAGCCAGCCCGCGACGGCCTCGACAGCGTCGGTCATCGCCTCGGGCGCCGTGAAGCGGTTGCGCGGTCCAGTCAGCTGCTCGACCAGCGCTCGCAGGTCGCCGGGGTCGATCCGCGCCCTCGCCGCGCGGGCGCGATCAGCCAGGGGCTCCGCGGGCGTCACGACGGATCCGGGAGCGAGGCGAACCCCGACCACAGCAGCGTGACGAGCGCGTCGGTCAGCTCATCGCGATCCATGGAGCGCTCGTCGAGCCACCAGTCAGCCGCGAGCTGCACCATCCCGACGATCCCGTGCGCCCACGCGGCGGCTGGGCCGGTCGCGGCCCCGAACCGGGCGAGCTCGTCCTCCAGGACGGTGGTGACCCGCGCGGCCACCTGACGCACGAAGGCCTGCAGGGTCCGCTGCGCCTCGGAGCGCTCGACCACCGCCCGTCGCATCAGGAAGCGGTACTCCTGGGGGTGGTGGTCGACGAAGGCGAGGTAGGCCTCGATCGTCGTCGCGAGCCGGGCACGCGGGTCGGTCTCGTCGGACAGCGAGGTTTCGAGCGCATCCATGAGCGCCGTCACGTGACGATCGGCTAGCGCCCCGTACAGACCGCCCTTGTCGCCGAAGTGGCGGTAGAGGATCGGTTTGGTGACCCCCGCCTCGGCCGCCATCTCCACCATGGTGACGTCGGGACCGTGGGCCCGGATGGCCCGGTTGGCGGCGTCGAGGAGCTCCTCCCGCCGCGCGTCCCGGGCGGTGTCCCCGGGGGGTCCCGGGGGTGCGGTTGACGGGGCACGGTCCATGAGGTTACCTATGGTAACAGTTACCGGCGGTAACAGCACCCAGGTCGGTGCCCGCGGGCGCGCCGCGGACATCAACGTCACGGCACGGAGGGACCAGCGACGTGGACTTCTCACTCACCGACGAGCAGCGCGATCTCCAGAAGTGGGCCCGTGAGTTCGCCGAGGAGGAGATCCGACCGGCCGCCGCGGAGTACGACGCGTCCCAGGAGTTCCCGTGGCCGGTGCTGCGCAAGGCCGCGGAAGCCGGCCTGTACTCGCTGGACGTCTACCTCCGCCATCAGGACGACCCGACCGGACTGACGCTCCCGATCCTCATGGAGGAGGCGTTCTGGGGCGACGCCGGGATCGGCCTGTGCCTCTTCGGGACCGGACTCCCGCTGGCGGCGCTGGCGGGCAGCGGCACGCCCGAGCAGCTGCTCGAGTGGGCTCCGAAGATGTTCGGCACCCCCGATGATCCGGCGGTCGGGGCCTTCGGGGTGACCGAGCCCCAGGCGGGCTCCGACGTCGCGTCGCTGGAGACCCGCGCGGTGCGCGACGGCGACGAGTGGGTGCTGAACGGCCGCAAGGTGTTCATCACCAACGGGGGTGTCGCCAGCGTCTACCTCATCGTCGCCACGGTCGACCCCGACCTCGGCCACCGGGGTCAGGCGACGTTCATCGTCTCGTCGGCGGACGAGGGGATCAGCCCCGGCAAGAAGGAGGACAAGCTCGGGATCCGCGCGTCCGACACGACCGAGGTGATCCTCGAGGACTGCCGCATCCCGGCTGACCGCGTGCTCGGCGGGATGGAGAAGCTCGAAGGCAAGCTCGAGCGCGCGCGTCGCGGCGAGTCCACGGGTCGCTCCTCCCAGGCGCTGCAGACCTTCGAGCGCACGCGACCGTTCGTCGCGGTCCAGGCGATCGGCATCGCGCGTGCCGCCTTCGAGTTCGCCCGCGACTACGCCAAGGAGCGCGTCGCGTTCGGGGAGCCGATCTCGAGCTACCAGTCGATCCAGAACCTGCTCGTCGAGATGGCGATGGAGATCGAGACCACCCGGCTGCTCACCTACAAGGCGGCGTGGCTCGGCGCCAGCGGCAAGCCCTACGAGCTCGCTGAGGGATCCATGTCCAAGCTGAAGGCGGGCGAGGTCGCCGTTGACGTCACCGAGAAGGCGATCCAGATCCTCGGCGGTTACGGCTACATCAAGGACTTCCCGGTGGAGCGCTGGTACCGGGACGCGAAGATCTACACGATCTTCGAGGGCACGACACAGATGCAGCAGCGCGTCATCGCCCGTGCGCTGCTCGACGGCTGAGAGCGAGCCGCCACCGTTGACGCTGCTGGCGCGGCCGAGGAGGACACGATGAGCGACGACCAGATCATCGATCTCAGCGACATCACCCCGGAGGAGTTCGCGCAGCTGGTCGCCGCCGCCGAGGATGACCAGCTGATCGAGGCGATCCGGGAGGTCGGCACGGAGCAGGTCCTCGACCGCGTGTTCCAGGGGATGGAGGAGCGCTTCCTGCCCGAGCGGGCAGAAGGGGTGACCGCCGACATCCAGTTCGTCGTCGAGGACGCCGGCGAGCAGCACCCGTACCTCGTCCGTGTCGACGAGGGATCGTGTGGGATCGAACGGACCCGGGCCGACGATCCCCGCGTGACGCTGACCACGGACCTGCTGCACTTCCTGAAGCTCACGTCGGGGCAGGCCGGCGGCCCGAGCCTGTTCATGTCGGGGAAGCTCAAGATCAGCGGTGAGCTGATGTTCGCCGCGCGGGTGACCAACTTCTTCGAGGTCCCCAACGTCTGACCGGTGCGAGCGCGCGCACCGCCCGCTTCGATGGCCGTGCCAGCGGCCGGGGAGCGACCCATGCGCGTCACCAAGTACCCGCAGTCCTGTCTCGTCATCGAGGAGGAGGGCGCCGGTCGCCTCCTCATCGACCCGGGCAACTTCGCGCTCGATGCCTACGGGCTCGATGACCTCGAGCCGGTCGACGCCGTGCTCTACACCCACCGTCACCCGGACCACTTCGACGAGCGCCACGTCGACACGATGCTCGACCGGGGGTGGGAGCTGTACGCCAACGCGGACGTCTGCGGGCTCATCGGGGGGGACCGCGCCACCGAGGTCACCGACGGCGGGACCCTGGAGGTCGCGGGGTTCGAGGTGACGGCGCGAGACCTGCCCCACATCCCGATGGTGGACGGCTCGCCGGGACCACCCAACACCGGTTACCTCATCGACGGGACGTTGTTCCACCCGGGCGACGGCAACGAGATCGACCTCAGCGTCGAGACCCTGGCGCTGCCGATCGCCGGCCCGTCGATCAGCTTCCGGGACGCGTACGTCTTCACGGAGCGGGTCGGTGCGGACGCGGTGGTCCCGATGCACTACCACATGTTCATCGCGGAACCGGACCTGTTCGCGGGCTTCTGCGAC
>CAZADJ010000172.1:0-1625 GCA_964483845.1 uncultured Actinomycetota bacterium
GAGGTGCTGCCGTCGGTGCGAGAAGCCGCTCGGACGGCGGGGGTCAGACTCTTCGTCGCAGGGCGCGGTGAACGCACGGTGGTCGGTGCTACCCACGGACGCCTCGCGGAAGCGATCACGGCCGTGGTTCTCGCCGCGATCGAACGGTGCGACCGCGGCGGAGGCATGAGGATCTCGTGGAATAGAACGTCGGCGCCGCGAGCATCGATCGTCATCGGATGCACCGGGGTTGCGCCCCCGGGAGTGGCAGCCGACGCGTTCGAGGACCGGCCCGGGTCCGATGGGAACTCGCTGCGTTCCGCGCTTGCCGGTGTGCGTGCTCTCGAGGGCGACGTGCTCTTCGAGCCGTCCGCGACGGGCGGAACCCTCACCGTAGACCTTCCGGCGTGTGGGGTGGCGGCCACGAGACGGCCCAGCGAACTTCGACAGCGTCGCGCCTACCCCACCCTCGACCGCCCGGACGACCCGTGCACGGTGGTCTATGTGGAGGACAACGTATCGAACCGTGCGCTGGTTCACGACGCGCTCGGCGAGCGCGACGGGGTGACGTTGGTCTCGGCCACGAGCGGGCGCGACGGGATCGAGCTGATCAAGGGCTGCATCCCCGACCTCGTCCTGCTCGATCTCAACCTGCCCGATATGGACGGGCATGACGTCCTGAGGGAGTGCCTGGCGGGCCCGGATACGAGCCAGATCCCGGTCGTGATCGTGTCCGCAGACGCATCGCCGAGCATGAGCCGGTCGTTGATCGCATCTGGTGCGTCGGCGTTCGTGACGAAGCCGCTGGACATCCCGAAGTTCCTCGAGGTGATCGACGCGACGCTTCGTCGGGTCATAGACGCCCGTAGCAGCGTGACGCCAAGCGCGTCTATCCGTGCTGCGGGCAATGAGTAAATGAGTAGAGGAGTGATCGACATGTTGCAGACATCACACGACACAGCCCTCCAGGAGAGCGAAGCCAGGTATCGCGCGCTCGTCGACGGCATCCGCGACTACGCCATCTTCATCATCGGGCCGGACGGCGCCGTCCAGACTTGGAACGCGGGTGCTGAACGGATAAAGGGGTACTCGGCGGATGAGATCATCGGCCGTGACTTCTCGTGCTTCTTCCCGACCGACGAAATCGCTCGTGGAAGGCCCGCCGAGGTCCTTCGCCTGACCGCGGCCAACGGCCGGCACGAAGAGACCGGGATGCGGATGCGCAAGGACGGCTCGAGGTTCCTGGCGAGCGTGACGTTCACGGCGCTGTATGGACCCGATGGAGAGATCAGCGGGTTCTCCGAGTTCAGTCACGATCTGAGCGCGAGCAACGAGGTCGGTGCGAAGTACCGCGGGCTCCTCGAGGCGGCGCCCGACGCGATGATCGTCGTCAACGTAGCGGGCGAGATCGTGTTGCTGAACCTGCAGGCAGAGAAGCAGTTCGGGTACAACCGTCAGGATCTCGTCGGGCAACGGATCACGAACATCATCCCGGCCGGGTTCGATGAACGGATCACAGCGGACGCGCTGCGGTCGCCCGCCGACGCGCTCGCGCAACAGATCGATACCGGCATCGAGCTCGTGGGCTGTCGAAGCGACGGGTCGGAGTTCCCGATCGAGCTGATGCTCAGTCCCCTGGAGAGTGC
>CAZADJ010000172.1:1725-3423 GCA_964483845.1 uncultured Actinomycetota bacterium
GATCAGCAGATCGACACCGGCCTCGAGTTGATCGGCCGCCGCAAGGATGCGACAGAGTTCCCGATGGAGCTGATGCTGAGCCCGCTCGAGAGCGAGGACGGGATCATGGTGACGGCCGCGATCCGTGACATCACCGTGCGGCGGGCGGCTGAACAGGCTCTGCTCCAAAGCATCGAGGACCTGAAGACGTCCAACGAGGAGCTCGCTCAGTTCGCCTACGTGGCATCGCACGATCTCCAAGAGCCTCTCAGGATGGTCGCCAGCTACACGCAGCTCCTGTCGCGACGGTACACGGGCAAGCTCGATGCCGATGCCGACGAGTTCATCGCATTCGCCGTGGACGGCGCGGCACGGATGCAGCGCCTGATCCAGGACCTGCTCTCGTTCACACGGGTGGGGACCCGGGGTCGTGACCTGGCGGACACGTCGAGCGCCGTGGCGTTCGAGCAAGCCGTCGCCAACCTCGAGGTCGCCATCGCCGACAGCGGCGCGTTGATCTCGCATGATCCGTTGCCGGATGTGCTCGCCGACGACGTCCAGCTCACGCAGTTGTTCCAGAACCTGGTCGGAAACGCGATCAAGTACCAGAGCGACAACACCCCGAAGGTGCACGTCTCGGCCGCCTCGGACGACGCAGGCGGATGGATCTTCTCGGTCACCGACAACGGGATCGGCATCGATCCGAGCTACTTCGAGAGGATCTTCGGGATGTTCCAGCGGCTCCACGGGCGCGACGAGTTCGCCGGTACCGGAATCGGGCTGGCGATCTGCAAGAAGATCGCCGAGCGTCACGGGAGCACCATCACCGTCGAGTCGCAGCCCGGTATCGGTTCCACGTTCCGCTTCACGATGGCCGCCGCAGGCGGCCAGTCGTGACCGCGGCCATCAACAAAGGAGATGACATGGACGTACTACTAGTGGAAGACAGCCCGGGCGATGTCCGCCTCACACGCGAGGCATTCGCCGGCGCGAACCAGCGCATCCAGCTTCACGTGGCATCCGACGGAGTGGAGGCCATGGCGTTCCTGAAGCGCGAGGGCGCGCACGCCGACGCGCCGCGACCGGACATCATCCTGCTCGACCTCAACCTGCCGAGGATGGATGGACGCGAGGTCCTGTCGCTGATCAAGGACGACGACGACCTGGGGACGATCCCGACCGTCATCCTGACCACGTCCGAGGCCGAAGCGGACATCCTCCAGAGCTACAAGCTGCGTGCGAACTGTTACCTCAGCAAGCCGGTGGAGCTGGACTCGTTCGATGCCCTCGTCAAGAGCATCAACGAGTTCTGGGTCACCCGTGTGAGGTTGCCGCAGCGGGCGCGGTTGGGGAGCTGATGGCCCCCGACGCCGCCAAGCGGATCCTCCTCGTCGAAGACAACGAGGGCGACGCGCGCTTGCTTCGCGAGATGCTGCGCGAGTCAGGATCGAACGAGGCCGTGATCAGTCACGTCGAGAAGATGGGCGATGCCGAGGTGGAACTCGCTGAGCGCGGCGCCGACATCATCCTGGTGGACCTAGGCCTGCCGGACGCGGACGGCTTGACCGCCGTGCGCCGCGCGCGCAGAGCCGCCCCTGGGATACCGATCGTCGTGCTGACGGGCTTGGACGACTCTACCCTCGCGATCCAGGCGCTGCAGGAAGGTGCTCAGGATTACCTCGTCAAAGGCCAGATCGACACGCGCGGACTGCTGCGGTC
>CAZADJ010000172.1:3523-5768 GCA_964483845.1 uncultured Actinomycetota bacterium
ATCGTCTTCCGCGACGTCAGCGCAGCGATCGAGATGGCTCAACAGGTCGCGCGATCGAACGATCTGATCGCTGCGAAGGAGGCTGCGGAGTCCGCTGACATGGCGAAGTCGGCGTTCCTGTCGCGCATGTCCCACGAGCTCCGAACGCCGCTGAACGCGATCCTCGGGTTCGCCCAACTGCTCGAGGCCGAAGACTTCGCTGCTCGAGATCTGAAGAAGCTGGAGCATATCCTCAAGGCGGGACGGCACCTGCTGGGCCTGATCGACGAGGTGCTCGACATCTCGCGCATGGAGGCCGGGAAGATGTCTCTGTCGTGCGAGCCGGTGTGTCTCGCCGAGGTCATCTCGGACTGTGCGGACATGATCCGTCCGATGGCGGTGCAGGAAGGGATCTCTCTGTTCGTCGAAGCCGCGAACGACGACGTCTTCGTACGGGCGGACCGGCAGCGATTGAAGCAGGTGGTCCTGAACCTGTTGTCGAACGCCGTGAAGTACAACCACCCGGAAGGTGAGGTTACGGTGTCGTGGACGGCCGCGGGCGACCACGTGGTGCTCGACGTCGCCGATACCGGACTCGGTATGAGCGCCGAGCACACGGCGGCGTTGTACACGCCGTTCGAGCGTCTCGGTGCGGAGAACACAACCGTTCCCGGAACCGGCCTCGGGCTCGCGGTGTCGAAGCGGCTCGTCGAGGCGATGGACGGGCTGATCACGGTCGAGTCGGCGCCTGATGTCGGGACGACCTTCACAGTCGACCTGCCGGGCGCGGTCCGGCCGGCGTTCGACGATGTGGAGGCAGATCCTCGCGCGTCGGTTCCGCACTCCCAACTGGTCGTCTACATCGAAGACAACCTGGCGAGCGTCGGTCTGGTCGAGCAGATGCTCGCGCGACGCCCGACGGTCAAGATGTTGCCTGCGATGTCTGCCGGTCTCGGGCTGGAGTTGGCACGCGTCCACCGGCCCGATCTGATCCTCATGGACCTCGACCTCCCCGACATGGCGGGCGACCAGTTGCTTGCCAAGCTGACGTCGGATGTTCGAACACGCGGGATCCCGGTAGCGGTGATAACGGGAAGCACGTCACCGGGTCGCCGGAGGCAGATGCTCGCCTCCGGCGCGACCATGTATCTGACCAAGCCGATCGACCTCACCGAATTCGACGCGATGCTCGAGCGGTTGATCGGGGTCGCGGCATGACCACCGTGTCTGATCCCGACCGGATCCGCGCCGCGTCGATCCTGATCGTCGACGATCAGGTGCTCAACGTCGAGCTGCTCGAACAGATCCTGGAGGGTGCTTCCTTCACGTCGGTGACGTCGACGACACATCCGCGACGAGCGCTCGAGCTGTGTGCGGCACAGCCGCCGGACATCCTGCTGCTCGACATCATGATGCCCGAGCTGGACGGGTTCGCCGTGATGGACGCACTCGGGTCGGCGCCCGGCGCGCCCGACGTCATCGTCCTGACGGCAGATGTGGACGCGAAGACGAAGCGACGCGCGCTCGCGCACGGCGCCTCCGACTTCCTGACCAAGCCCCTCGACCCGGTCGAAGTGGTACTGCGAACGTCGAACCTGATCGCACGCCGGCTGGTCGAGCGCGACCTCGCCGATAGCAATGCGCAACTCGAGCGACGGGTGCTCGAGCGCACGGCCGAGCTCGAGCGCGCGTACGAGCGCGAGCGCGACGACGCTGAGCGCCTTCGCCACCTCGACGTGATGAAGGACGCGTTCCTCGTCGGGATATCCCATGAGCTTCGAACACCGCTGACGGTCATCGGTGGTGCCGCGAGGTTGTTGGCGGATCGGCTCGGCTCGATGACCGCCGAGCTGATCGACGAGGTCTCGGGCATGCTGAGCGCGAACGTGGTCCGATTGGACGACCTGCTGCTGACCGTGCTCGACATCGACAAGCTCACCAGGGGGACGATGGAGGCCAGGCAGCGCCCCACCGACATACGGAGCCTCATCAGTCGGGTCACGGACGACCTCGCGGTCAAGTTGACGGGGAGAGATGTGGACGTGTCCGTCGACATCGAGGAGGCGTCCGTCGATGCGGCCTACGTCGAACGGATCCTTGAGCAGCTCCTGGTCAACGTCGTCCGGCACACGCCTGCGCAAGGCCCAGTGTCGATCACAGCGCGCGAGGATGAGATGGGTGGTCTGTTTCTCGAGGTCGCTGATAGCGGTCCGGGCGTCGCGGACGACCTCAAGCTGAGCGTATTCGATCGCTTCGACTGGGGCGG
>CAZADJ010000173.1:0-5741 GCA_964483845.1 uncultured Actinomycetota bacterium
CCTAGGTTCGGTGGGTAGTCGGTTCGGCGTCCGGGTTCGGGCGGTTCGGACGCCCCGAGGCGGGGAGGTCCGGGTGAGCACACGCCACATCTCGATCACGGTCAACGGCCAGTCGCGCGAAGCGGACGTCGAGCCCCGCACGCTGCTCGTCTACTTCCTCCGCGAGCACCTCGGACTGACGGGGACGAACGTCGGCTGCGACACGACCAGCTGCGGGGCATGCACCGTGCTGCTCGACGGCGAATCGGTGAAGTCCTGCACGGTGCTCGCGGTCCAGGCAGACGGGCGCGAGGTCACCACCATCGAGGGGCTCGCACGGGACGGCGAGTGGCACCCGCTCCAACGGGCGTTCCACGACCAGCACGGTCTGCAGTGCGGCTACTGCACCCCCGGGATGGTGATGGCCTCGGTCTCGGTGCTCGCCGAGAACCCCGAGCCCAGCCGCGAGGAGGTCCGCCACGCGCTCGAGGGCAACCTCTGCCGGTGCACCGGCTACCAGAAGATCGTGGACTCGGTCATGGCGGCGGCCGAGGAGATGCGATCGGGCGCGAGCTCCTAGAGGGAGGTTGATGACGGTGGTGGAGGCGACGGAGACCGCGGGCCGGGTGATCGGTCATCCGCTGAAGCGCAAGGAGGACGCGCGCTTCCTGACCGGCGAGGGCACCTACGTCGACAACATGTCGGTGCCCGGGATGGTCTGGGTGAAGGTGGTGCGCAGCCCGCTCGCCCACGCCCGCATCGACGGCGTCGACCTCAGCAGGGCACTGGATGCTCCCGGCGTGGTCGGGGCGTACAGCGGCGCGGACCTCGCCGACGACTGGGGCGGTCCCCTGCCGATGGCCTGGCCGGTGACCGACGACATCAACAACCCGCCGCACTGGCCGGTCACCCCCGACGTCGCCCGCTACGCCGGTGACGCGGTCGCGGTCGTCGTCGCCGAGACCCGCGAGGCCGCGGAGGACGCCGCGGAGCTCGTCGAGGTGGACTACGACCCGCTCGACGCGGTGACCGACACGGAGGCGGCACTCGCCGACGACGCGCCGCTCGTCCACGAGGGGTCGGGCACCAACCACTGTTACACGTGGACGCTCGCCAACGGCGACATCGACGCGGCCTTCGACGGCGCGCCGGTCGTCGTGAAGGAGCGCTACCACCAGCAGCGTCTGATCCCGAACGCGATCGAGCCACGGGCGGTGCTCGCGCAGCCGCAGCCCCAGATGGGTGAGGTCACCATCTGGTCGTCGAGCCAGATCCCGCACATCGTGAAGGCGACCCTGTCGGGCACGATCGGTGTGGACGAGAACAAGCTGCGCATCATCGCACCCGACGTCGGCGGCGGCTTCGGGTCGAAGCTCAACGTCTACGCCGAGGAGGCGATCTGCGGGGTGGTCGCCCGCAAGCTCGGCCGGCCGGTGAAGTGGACCGAGGAGCGCTCCGAGAACTACCTCGCGACCATCCACGGGCGCGACATGGTCCAGGAGATCGAGCTCGCCGCGGACGAGGACGGCACGCTCCGCGGGGTCCGCGCCCGCATCACCCCGAACATGGGCGCCTACCTGCAGCTGCTCACGCCCGGCATCCCGGTCCTCGGCGCGTTCAACTACGCCGGCTGCTACGCGGCGGACGCCTACTCGCTGGAGATCAACGGGGTCTTCACCAACACCACCCCGACCGACGCCTACCGGGGCGCCGGCCGGCCGGAGGCGAACTACGCCATCGAGCGCGCGATGGACGCGCTGGCGCGTGAGGTCGGCGCGGACCCGATCGAGATCCGGCGTCGCAACTTCCTGCCGGACGGGGAGCTCGTCGAGACGCCCGCGGGCCTGCAGTACGACTCGGTCGCCTACGGCAAGCCGCTCGACCGCGCGCTGGAGATGTTCGGCTACGACGAGCTGCGCGAGGAGCAGCGGCGTCGCCGCGAGGACGGCGAGGACAAGCTGCTGGGGATCGGCGCGTCCACCTACGTCGAGATCTGCGGCCTCGCGCCGTCGAAGATCGCGGGGCCGGTCCTCAAGCTCGGCGCCGGCCTGTGGGACGCGGCCACCGTCCGGGTGCTCTCGTCCGGGAAGGTGGAGGTCGTCACCGGGGTCACCGGCCACGGCCAGGGCCACGAGACCTCCTGGTCGCAGCTCGCCGCCGAGGCGCTCGGGGTCGAGCCGGACGACGTCGCGGTCATCGCCGGCGACACCACCGCGGTGCCGTTCGGGATGGACACCTACGGCTCGCGCAGCCTGTCCGTCGGGGGCGTCGCGATCCACCTGGCCTGCGAGCGGCTGTTGGAGAAGGCGCGGAGGATCGCCGCCCACCAGCTCGAGGTCGACGAGGACGACCTCGAGTTCGAGGGCGGCTCGTTCCGGGTCACGGGCGCGCCCGAGAAGGAGGTGAGCATCCAGGACGTCGGGACCGCGGCCTGGCTCGCCCACGACCTGCCGGAGGGTGTCGAGCCGCTGCTCGAGGCCTCCTACGCCTACGATCCGGGGAACTTCACCTTCCCGTTCGGCACGCACCTGTGCGCGGTCGAGGTCGACCCGGAGACGGGGACCGTCGAGATCACGCGCTACGTCGCGGTCGACGACTGCGGGACCATCATCAACCCGATGATCGTCGAGGGGCAGGTGCACGGCGGCATCGTCCAGGGACTCGCGCAGGCGCTGTTCGAGGGGGCCTCGTACGACGAGATGGGCAACCTCACGACCGGGTCGATGACCAACTACCTCGTACCCGGCGCGCCGGAGCTGCCCGACTTCGAGCTCGACCACACGATCACGCCGAGCCCGACCAACCCCCTCGGCGTGAAGGGGGTCGGCGAGGCGGGGACGATCGCCTCACCACCGGCGGCGATCAACGCGGTCGTCGACGCGCTCGCGCCGCTCGGCGTCACCGACGTCCCGATGCCGGCGTCCCCACAGAACGTCTGGCACGCGATCCAGGAAGCGGGAGGTGAGCGCTGATGATCCCAGCTCCGTTCGACTACGAGCGCGCGGGCTCGGTCGACGAGGCGATCTCGCTGCTCGGTGAAGGAGCAGACGATGCCAAGCTCGTCGCCGGCGGCCACTCGCTGCTGCCCCTGATGAAGCTGCGGCTGGCGCAGCCGAGCCTGCTCGTCGACGTCGGTGGGATCGACGACCTCTCGTACGTGCGCGACGACGGGGACGCGATCGCCGTCGGGGCGCTCACGCGCCACCACGACCTCGCCGTCGACGCGACGCTGCGCGAGCACTGCGGTCTGCTCGCCGACGTCGCCGGCGGCATCGGGGACCCCCAGGTCCGCCACCGCGGCACCATCGGCGGGGCGATCGCCCACGGGGATCCCGCTTCCGACCTCCCCACGGCGCTGCTGGCCCTCGGTGGCGAGGTGGTCGTCCGGGGTCCGGGCGGCGAGCGCACGATCCCCGCCGGGGAGCTGTTCACTGGCCTGTTCGAGACCGCCCTCGAGCCGGACGAGATCCTGACCGAGGTGCGCGTGCCGAGGCTCGGCGACCGCGGCTGGCACTACGAGAAGTTCACCCGCCGGGCGCTGGACTGGGCGGTCGTGGGGGTGGCGGTGGTGGTCGACCGCGACGACGGCGCCATCAGCGACGCGCGCGTGGCGCTCACCAACATGGGCGCCACGCCGCTGCGCGCGACCGCCGTGGAGGAGGCCCTCCGCGGGGCCGCCACGGACGACATCGCCGCGGCCGCGGACGGCGCTGGTGAGGGGACGAGCCCCCCGTCGGACGCCGAGGCGACGGCCGACTTCCGCCAGCACCTCGCACGGGTGCTGACCCGACGCGCCGTGGAGGAGGCGCTCGGCGGCTAACCTCGCCGGCGTGGAACCCCCGACCGACGTCGACGGCCTCCGGGACCTCCTGCGCGATCAGGCGTACCTCGCCGACCGCGGGCTCGCGACCTCCCTGTACCTCGCGATCGCGATGCGCCGCCCCATCCTGCTCGAGGGGGAGGCCGGCGTCGGCAAGACCGAGGTGGCCATCGCCCTCGCGGCGGCGCTCGAGCGCGAGCTGGTACGGCTGCAGTGCTACGAGGGGATCGACGCGTCCCAGGCGCTGTACGAGTGGGACTACACGCGCCAGCTGCTACACATCCGCGCGGCCGGCGCCGGCGAGGCGGACGGCGACGTCGCCGTCGACGACGTCTTCGCTCCGCGGTTCCTCACCGAGCGACCGCTGCTCCGTGCCCTCCGCGCCGGTGACCGCGCGGTGCTGCTGATCGACGAGATCGACCGCGCGGACGGCGAGTTCGAGGCCTTCCTCCTCGAGTTCCTCGCCGACTTCCAGGTCACCATCCCCGAGGTGGGCACGGTCCGCTCGGCGGTGCCACCGCTCGTGGTCCTGACCTCCAACCGGACCCGGGAGCTCCACGACGCGTTGAAGCGGCGCTGCCTCTACCACTGGATCGACTACCCCGATCGCGACCGCGAGGTGGAGATCGTGCGGACCCGCGCACCCGACGTTCCCCGCGGTCTCGCGACGACCGTCGCGTCCACCGTGGGCCGACTGCGCGACCTCGACCTCGTCAAGCCGCCCGGGATCGCGGAGAGCATCGACTGGGCCCGGGCGCTGGCCGCGCTCGACGCCGACGAGCTCACCCTGGACACCGCGCGTGACACCATCGGCTCGGTCGTGAAGGACCACGACGACCTCGACCGGGTCACGGCCGCCCTCGCGGACGTGATCGGTGATGCCTGAGCCCATCCCGGCCGACCCGGCGGGCACCCTCGTGGACGTCGCCCGCCGGCTGCGGGACGCCGGGGTCGCCGTCGGGTCCGGACAGGTCGTCGCCTACCGCGACGCCGTCGCGGCCCTGCACCCGGCGGACGTCGCCGATCTCTACTGGGCGGGACGCGCGACGCTGATCACCCGCGTCGCGGACCTCGCCGCCTACGACGCCGTCTTCGGCGACGTGTTCGGGGGTGTCGCCGACGCCGCGCCACCCGCGGCCGGACCGGCGCTGCGGGTCGTGCGCGACTCGCTCGTGGACGACGCCGTCCCGGCCGGGCCCGACGAGAGCGGGGAGCGCCCCGGCGCGGTCGGCGTGGTGGCGTCCGACGTCGAGGTGCTCCGCCACCGACGCTTCGCCGATCTCGACGAGGACGAGCGTCGCGCCGTCCGCCGGCTGCTGGCCGCGATCCGCCTCGACCCCCCGACGCGTCGCAGCCGCCGCCTCGGCCCCGCCCCTCACGGCGGGCGCCGCCCCGACCTCCGGCGCAGCCTCCGTCGCGCCCTGCGTACCGACGGCGAGTTCGTCGAGCTCGCACGGCGACGACGACGCACCCGGGCCCGCCGCCTGGTCCTCCTCCTCGACGTCTCCGGCTCGATGACCGAGTACTCGCGCGCGCTGCTGACGTTCGGGCACGCCCTGTCGCGGGGCGGCACCGACGTCGAGGTGTTCTGCTTCGGCACCCGCATCACGCGGGTCACGCCCGCGCTGCGGCGCCGGGACCCCGACACGGCGCTCGCCGTCGCCTCCGACGAGGTCGTCGACTGGGACGGCGGCACGCGGATCGGGGACGCCATCGAACGCTTCCTACGCCGGTGGGGACGGCCGGGCATGGCGCGGGGCGCGGTCGTCGTGGTCTGCTCGGACGGCCTGGAGCGCGGCGACCCGGACCATCTCGGGGAGCAGGCCTCACGTCTGTCGCGTCTCGCGCACCGGCTCGTCTGGGTGAACCCCCTGAAGGGCGATCTGCGCTACGAACCCACCGCCAGGGGGATGGCCGCCGCCCTGCCCCACCTCGACGACTT
>CAZADJ010000174.1:0-3343 GCA_964483845.1 uncultured Actinomycetota bacterium
GGTCGCGGAGATCGGTGACGAGCAGCTTCGGGTTGAGCGGCTTGCCGGTGTTCCACGCCGGGCACTGCGACTGGCAGCGGCCGCACTCGGTGCACGTGTACATGTCGAGCAGGTGCGGCCAGGCGAAGTGCTCGACCTCGCCCACACCGAGGACGGTGTCCTCGTCCATCGCCTCGAGGTCTATCTCCATGTTCGGCAGCGCCCCGAGCGCCTTCGGCTGCCGCGAGAACAGCTCCTGGGGGACGATGGTGAGGATGTGGAGGTGCTTCGAGTGGAGGGTGAACACGAGGAACCAGCCGATGATCGCGACGTGCGCGACGATGTGCGCGGCCGTGGTGACCTCCAGCGCCGTCGGCGACATCCCCTCGAGCTGCGTCGCCAGCAACCGCGACGCGAACGCGTACTCGAAGTACTCGGGCTGGGCTTGTGCCCACCGCGCGGCGTGCACCGTGAGCAGGGTGTAGACCACGCCGAACTCGCCCATCAGCACCCAGTAGCCGTGGTTGAGGTTGCTCCCGGCGAAGCGCGAGCGGCGCCCGGCGCGCCCGGGGTGCTGCACGAACCGGATGACCAGGAACCCGGCGATCCCGATCAGCGCCAGCGTGATGAAGGTGTCCTGCATGAACGCGACCACGTGCGCGGCGTGCAACCGGGTCCCGGGGACCGGGATGCGGTCGGCGAACGGGAGGTAGGCGTTCTGGTCGAGGATCTTCAGGAAGACCTCGATCAGCGTCAGCTGGACGACCAGGAAGCTCCAGAACACCCACGCGTGGAAGACGCCCGGTGCGGTCCAGCGCAGCAGCTTCTCCTGCCCGAGCACCTTCGTGACGAGGTACCGCAGCTTCGCCCGGATGCTCGCCCAGGTCAGCATCTCCGGGGCGGGTTCCGCCTCCTTGAGCAGCCCGTACAGGAAGCGGATGCGCCGGGCCGCGAAGACGAAGGTGACGGCGATGACGGCGACGCCGCCGGCGATGCGCGCAGCGTTCACGAGCGGGTGCGGATCCAACGCGTCCTCCGTGTGCCGACGCGCCGGAGTCTAGGTGAGCGTCCGGCCCCGGCCCCATCTCGACGCGTCGCGACACCGCGACGCCCCCGGCGGGTGCCGGGGGCGTCGGGGCTGCGGTCCGGGAGCGCTAGTGGACGGTCAGGGTGGAGACCATCCCCTCCCACTCACCGTCGTCGTTCTGCCCGGAGTGCGGCAGGCACACGATCGTGTAGGTGCCCGGCTCCGCGTCGATGGTGACGAGCTTCGCGTCGCCGCCGAGGAGCGGGACGTCGATGCCGAGCTCCTCGATCGTGAAGGTGTGGAACACGGGGTCGGAGTTCCTCGCCAGGACGGTCCCGCCGGCACCGACCTCGTAGCTCTCGGCGAACTCGAAGTTCCCGATCGTCACCGGGGTCGCACCCTCCGCGGCCGCCGCGTCGACCGACTCCCGCTGTACCAGGAACATCACGGTCGAGACGACGAGCGCGAGCAGGACCACCGCCAGCGTCGTGGCGATGATGCGACGCTCACCGCTCGTCGCGTGCTCCTGCACGTTCTCGCGGCGACCCTGCACGATCGCTGCCACACCACCCCCGATCCCGAGCAGCAGGCCGAGCGGCATGGCGATCGCCGGCACGAAGTCGAGGATGCTCGCCGGGTGCGAGATCCCGAACGCGACCCAGAAGGTCATCACACCGATCGTCAGGGCGACGACGATCCCGAGGACCTTCGCCCACGTGCCGAAGCGCCACACGAGGCCCGCACCGATCAGTGCTCCCGCGAGCAGCGGTGCGATGAAGCCGACGGCCTCCGTGTCCCCGTTGGCGATCATCGCGATGAGGAAGGCCGCGAGCACCGCGGCCAGGAGCAGGAGCCCCACGGCCTCGGTACGGGTGTGGACGGGGCGGAGGCGCCGGGTGTCGGCGTCCACGGTTGCTGTACGCATGGCTGTGACTCCTCTATCGGGGCCGGTCCGACGGACCGGAACTCTGCACGCACATGGTCCGAAGGCGCCGTTACGCGACCGTTACGGCGCCGAACGCCGGCGTCCCGGCCGACACCGGGCCGTCACCGGACGTCGCCGCCGTCCTCGCGGAGGTGGATCGGCGCGGACTCCTCCAGCTCCAGCCCCTTCGTCTCGGGCAGGAAGGCGTACCCGACCGCCACGAGCGTGACCGGCACCGCGAGGACGACGGCGGCCGGACCGAAGGAGTCGAACACGTCGGCGAGGGCACCGAACGCCAGCAGTCCGCCCACCGCGCCGACGACGCCCGCCGCGGCGAGCCACCCGGCCGCCGTGCTGCGGACGTGTGTCGGGAAGACCTCGCTGGCGAGAGCGCTCATCGCCGGCGCGAACGCAGCACCCGCGAGCATCGCCAGCAGGTAGCCGCCCGCGAGGCCGGGGACGCCGACGTTGTAGGTGACGACCGCGGCGCCGCAGATCACCAGCTGTGCGACGGCGGCCGTGACGCGGCGGCCGAGCCGGTCCGCCCCCCACCGACCGAGGAGCAGCCCGAGCAGACCGACCGGGCCGGCGGCAGCCACCAGCGTGGCCATCAGGCCCGCGCTCACCCCGAGCACGCCCTCGCCGAAGACGAAGAGGTAGGTGTTCACCGGTCCCGTGGCGAAGGCGATCGCGAACGCGAGGAGGGAGACGAGCGCGAGCCGGCCGCGCAGCTCGCGACCGACACCCCCGAAGCGCGGTCGCGCCGCCAGGTCGGGGATGTCCACGTCGAGCTGGGCGTAGCGGCTCGGCTCCTCGAGGCGCCGCGAGAAGATCCACACCAGGACGAGCGGCACGAGCGCGGACGCGAACAGGGCGCGGAACCCGATCAGGTCGCCGCCGACCCCGCGCGCCACCGCCGCCAGCCCGGCGCCGATCCCGTAGCCCGCCGCGACGAGGGCCATCGCCGACGCGCGGTGCCGGGAGGTCGTCTCCTCGGCGGCGATGACGCCGGCGACGGCGTTCGTCGCCGACAGCATCGGGCGTGCGAGCGCGAACAGGGCCACGAACCACCAGAACGTCGGGCTCAGCGCCCCGGTCGCGGTGAGCAGGAGGCCGCCCGAGATGCAACCGAGGATGACCACGCGCCGACCCAGCCGGTCCGCCAACGCCGCGAGCGGCATCGATCCGAGCGACGCGAACCGGATGACGGCCAGCCCGATGCCGAGCGTGGTCCCGGACAACCCGATCTGGTCGGCGATGCCCAGCGCCTCGTCGACCGGCGCGTCGATCGGCTCGCCGAAGAAGGCGGCGACGTCGGCGAGCGCCGCGGTGACGGCGAACTGCGCGAAGCCCGAGGCCAGCGACAGCAGCGCCGCGGTGACGATCGCCGGGTGACGCCAGCTGTGCAGGCC
>CAZADJ010000174.1:3443-5701 GCA_964483845.1 uncultured Actinomycetota bacterium
GCGCATCGTGTCCACGAGATCGGCGGCGAGCCGGCGCTCGTCGTCACCGATCGCGCCGACCGGCCCGCAGATCCCCTTCAGGACCCGGGCCGGGTAGGTGACGACCGCTCTGGCGGTCACGGCTCAGTACGTCTCCGTCTCGAGCGGTCGCAGCGTGTGGTCCACGCCGAGCTCCTCCGCGGTCTCCGTCAGCGCCGCGTCGAGCCGCGTCGCGCCCAGCCCCGCGGGGACCACGATCTCCAGCACCATGGCGTAGACCGGCTCGTCGTCCGGTGGGAGCAGCCGCGTCGACAGGTCGGTGATGTTCACCTCGAGGTCCGCCAACCGGCGGGTGACCCCCGCGATGATCCCCGGCCGGTCGCCGCCGTAGACGGAGAGCACGTGGGTCGGCTGCTCGGACTCGTGGGCCTCCCCCGGGTGCGAGACGGCGACCTCCAGGTCGAGGTCGGCGACCGCCTCGACCAGCGCCGCCCGCAGCTCGTCGGGCGCGTCGTCCGCGTCGACCAGGAGCATCATCGCGAAGCGCCCGCGCAGGATCGTCATCGCCGATTCCTCGACGTTGCCGCCGCGGTCGCGGAGCACCTCCGCGATCGCGGCGACGATCCCGGGACGATCCACACCGATCGCGGTGACGGCGAGCTCGGCCACGCTCCACCTCCCGTGTGGTCGCCCGTTCGGAGCGGCGCCCCGACGGACGGTCGGCGCGAGGCTACCGTTCGGTCGTGTCCTCCCGACCGCCGCCACCCCTGCTGCCGCTGCTGGCGATCCTGCTCGCCGTCACCGGTTGCGTCTCCGACGGCACCGAGCCGGCCGACGCGGGACAGGTGTCGGTCCCCCCGATCCACCCCGCGGTGGACCGGCTCCCATCCGCTGCCCTCGTGGTCATCGACCCGAGCGGCGAGCCGGTCGCCGAGCTCACCGTCCGGGTGGCTCACACGCGCGAGCAGCGGCGCCGCGGTCTGATGGAGGTCGAGGAGCTCCCGCCGGGCTCCGGGATGCTCTTCGTCTACGGGACCGACGGACGTCGGTCGTTCTGGATGAAGGACACCCCGATCCCACTGGACATCGCGTGGGTGACGAGCGGTGGGGAGGTCGTGGCGATCACGACGATGCAGCCCTGTGCGGGCGATCCGTGTCCGAGCTACGCGCCGGACGCGGACCACCGCCACGTGCTCGAGGTCGCCGCCGGGACCTTCGCCGACCTCGGCGTCGAGCCCGGGTGGGAGCTCGAGCTACCGGAGGATCTCCCATCGGAGCGGTGACGCGGGTGCGGCTACGATGCGTTGCCAGCGACGGGAGGTGGCCCGTGGAGGTCTGGCAGATCGTGTTGCTGGTGTTCTTCGCGCTGCTCCCGGTCGTGCTCATGCTCGACTTCTGGGGCGAGGAGCGCCTGGACGCACGCGGACGACCCAAGCCCCGCTCCTGGCCCCGCGACCCCGACCGCGGGGGAACGCTCGACGACGCCGCGACGCACGAGGAGACCGCCGGGCTCGGCGCGAAATGACCCGGCTGACGTCCGCCGCCGTCAGTGGCGCTCGTCCTCGGGGAAGTTGAGGAAGTAGCGGCTCGGAGTCGGTCCGCGCTGCCCCTTGTACTTGGAGCCGAGCGACTCCGACCCGTAGGGGTTCTCGGCCGCCGCGTCCAGCTGGAACAGCGCGAGCTGGCCGATGCGCATCCCCGGGTAGATGAGGATGGGGAGCGTCGAGACGTTCGAGAACTCCAGGGTGAGGTGCCCGTCCCAGCCGGCGTCGACGAACCCGGCGGTCGCGTGCACGAGCAGCCCCAGGCGACCGAGCGACGACTTGCCCTCGATCCGGGCGACGAGGTCGTCGGGGAGCCCGACGCGCTCGAGGGTCGACCCGAGGACGAACTCGCCCGGATGTAGCACGAAGGACTCGCCCTCGGCGACCTCCACCTCGTCGGTCAGGTCCTGCTGGTCGGCACGCACGTCGATGTGGGGGTAGCGGTGGTTGGCGAACACGCGGAAGAACCGGTCGAGGCGGAGGTCGATGCTCGACGGTTGGATGGCGTTGTCCGCGAGCGGTTCCACCTTCACGCGCCCGTCGGCAAGCGCCGCGCGGATCGAGCGGTCGGAGAGGATCACGGAGCGCACCTCGTCTTCGGCCTCGGAGGCGCCGGGAACGGCGCTCGGTCGCGGTCGGACGGTTGCCGGGCCCGAGCCGGCGCAGCTACCCTCAGCCGTCCCCGCGGGTGTAGTTCAATGGTAGAACACGAGCTTCCCAAGCTCGGAACGGGGG
>CAZADJ010000175.1:0-5638 GCA_964483845.1 uncultured Actinomycetota bacterium
CGGCTCGTCGCCGAGCTCGGCCTGCGGCTCCCCGACATCCTCGTCGTCACCTTCACGCGCGCCGCGACCTCCGAGCTCCGCGAGCGGGTCCGGCGTCGGCTGGGAGCCGGGATCGCGGCGCTCGAGCACGCCATCGCCGAGCCCCGCTGGGAGCCCGACGAGGCGGACGACGAGGTGGTGGCGCACCTCGTCCGGACCGGACGTGATCGTGGGGACGAGGAGCTGCGACGTCGGCTGCGACGGCTCGTCACGGCCCGGGAGGAGTTCGACGACGCCACCATCTCGACCATCCACGGGTTCTGCCAGGAGACGCTGCGTCACAGCGCGTTCGAGAGCGACGTCGACCTCGAGGCCGAGCTCGTCGAGGACATCGACGAGCTCCTCGAGGAGATCGTCCACGACTTCATCGTCCGTGAGCTGCGCAGCGCGGACGACGACTGGTACGCGCACCTGCGCACACACGGCGTCGACCTGTCCGACCTGCGCGCGCTCGCCCGCAAGCTGGAGGCGGAGCCCCACCTCCGGGTGGTGCCGGAGGATCCGATCGACGATCCCGAGGAGGTGTGGACGGCGACGGTCGAGGGCTTCCGGGCGACCTGGCGTGACCACGGGGAGGAGGCGATCGATTGGCTGCGGGCCCAGGCGCGTGACGGCGCCCTGAACGAGCGCAAGGAGTACCGCGAACAGCTCGAGGACAAGCTCCGCGCCGTCGACGAGTGGTGCGGGGGGATCGCCGCCCGCTACACGACCGTCTGGGACGATTCGCCGTGGTTCACGACCGACGTGCTGCGGCGTCGGACGGGCGACGACTACCTCGACAGCCCGGTGTTCGCCGAGTTCGACCGGCTCCGCGAGCTCGGTGGCGCCCCGGCGACCGCCTTCAAGCGCCGATTCGCGGACCAGGTCGGCGACGAGCTCAGCGTCCGCAAAGCCGCCCGCAACATCCTCTCGTTCGACGACCTGCTCCTCGCGCTGCGTGACGGGCTCGCCCGCCCCGAGACCCGCAGGGCGCTCCACGAGGTGCTCACCACCCGCTACCGGGCCGCGCTGATCGACGAGTTCCAGGACACGGACCCGGTCCAGTGGCAGATCTTCGACACCGTCTTCGGTGAGCACGGCCACCTCTACCTCATCGGCGATCCGAAGCAGGCGATCTACGCGTTCCGCGGCGCCGACGTCCACACCTACCTCGCGGCGGCGGAGCGGATCGCCGAGCCCCGGACGCTCGACACCAACTGGCGCTCCGACGCGCCGTACGTCCACGCCCTCAACCAGTTCTTCGCGGCCCGCGACGGCGCCGACGGGGCCGGCGACGCCCGCGGCCCGCTCGGTCACCCCGAGATCCCCTACCGTCCGGTCGATGCCGCGCCGCCGAACCGTGCGTCCCGCATCTCCTTCCCCGACGGCCCGCGCCCGGCGCTCGAGCTCGTCCACGTCCCCCGGGAGCTGGCCGGCGTCGACGGCACGAGCAAGATCTCCGCGAAGTGGGCACGCCGCGAGCTGCCCGGACTGGTCGCCGCCGACATCGTCGGCTTCCTCAGTTCCGGGGCGAGGATCCGCCCGAAGGGCGAGGAGGACGAGCGCGACGTGCTGCCGCGCGACGTGGCCGTGCTCACGCGCACCAACGCGCAGGCCCGCAGCGTCCAGGGGGCGCTCCGCGAGACCGGCGTGCACGCGGTGACCGGCGGCGGTGGCAGCGTCTTCGAGTCCCCCGAGGCGGTGCTGCTGCAGCGCCTGCTCACCGGCCTGCTGCGCCCGCGCGCCGAGCGCGACGCCAAGGCGGCGCTCACCACGCCGCTCCTCGGTGTGGACGGGTACGCGCTCGCCACGATGAGCGAGTCGGACTGGGAGGACGCGGTGGAGTCGCTCGCCAGGTGGTCGGCGACCTGGCGGGACCACGGGGTCGCCGAGGCAGCCCGCCACGTCTTCGACGAGGCGGGGGTGCGGGCCCGTCTCCTCGCGCTGCCGAGCGGCGAACGGCGGCTGACGAACGTGCTCCACCTCCTCGAGCTGCTACACGCCGCGGAGCGGAGCGAACGGCTCGGACCGAGCGCACTGCACGCCTGGCTGCGGGACCGCCGTGCCGACCCGCCGGTGGACCAGGAGGCGACCGAGATCCGCCTGGAGAGCGACGAGGACGCGGTGACCGTCGTCACCGTCCACCGCGCGAAGGGCCTCGAGTACCCGGCGGTCTGGTGCCCCTGGCTGTGGCAGGAGGCGAAGCTGTTCCCCGGTGAGGACCGCAACCTGCGCTTCCACGACCCCCAGCACGGTGGCGCCCTCGCCCTCGACGTCGCCGTCGACCCGAAGGTCCCGCCGAAGGACGACCACGTCGAGATCGCACGCCGCGAGGTCTGGGAGGAGCGTCTCCGGATCCTCTACGTCGCGCTGACCCGGGCGCGCCACCGTTGCACCGTCCACTGGGGCGCGCTGCACGGTTTCGGACGCTCGCCGCTCGGCCGTGTCGTCCACGGCTGGGACCACGAGACGGCGACCAACCCGAAGGTCACCGACGAGCAGCTGCGCTCGCGGCTCGACGGGATCGCCGCCGCCTCCGATGGCCACATCGGGGTCCGTGCCGCCACCGAGCTCCGGGAGGCACCGGTGTACGAGCCTCCGGCGAGCACCGCCGGCGAGCTCACCGGACGGAGCGTCACCCGGGATCTGGACCGCCGGTGGCAGCGCACCAGCTTCAGCCGCCTCGCCCGGCACGACGACGCCGCGGCCCACGGCGACCGTCACGGGGTCGACGACGAGGAGGTCCGTGACGTCGACGCCGGGACGAGCCCGGACCTGCGTGAGGACGCTGCGCGCGACCACTTCGGGGTGGACGACGAGGCCCATGAGGTGCCCCTCGCCCGCTTCCCGCGCGGCCCGGCCGCCGGGACCTTCCTCCACGACGTGCTCGAGCGGTTCGACCTCACGAAGGTCGACGAGGAGGGCGTGCTCGAGGAGGTGCTCGACGAACAGCAGGGGCGGCACGCGCTGGAGGTCGACGCCGACGTCTCGGTGGCCGACGGACTCCGCGCGGCGTTGCGCACCCCGCTCGGACCGGCCGTCGGCGGCGCGCGGCTCGCCGACGTCGGCGCGGACGACCGCCTCGCCGAGCTCGACTTCCACCTCCCGCTGGTCGGCGGCTACCGGCCGACCGGTCCGGACCGTGAGCTGCGCCTCGACCGCATCGCCGACGTGATCGGACGGTACGGCGACCAGATCCCGATCCTCGCCGACTACGTCCCGGCCCTGCGCCGGCTCGGCCCGCGTCCGGCGCGAGGCTTCCTCACCGGCAGCATCGACCTGGTGTTCCGCACCACGGTCGACGGTCGACGCCGGTACTTCATCGCCGACCACAAGTCGAACTGGCTCGGCCGTCGCGGTGCGACGCCCGCGGCGGACCGCAGCACCGCCGCCCACTACCACCCGGCCGCGCTCGCGCGGTCGATGGTCGAGCACCACTACGTCCTCCAGGCGCTGCTGTACCTCGTCGGTCTCCACCGGCTGCTGCGGTGGCGCCTCGGCGACGGCTACGACCACGACGCGGACGTCGGTGGCGCCCTCTACCTCTTCCTCCGCGGGATGACCGGGCCGACGACCCCCGTCACCGACGACGGCCGGCCGTACGGCGTGCTCGGACTGCACCCGCCGGGTGCGCTCATCGACGAGCTCGACGAGCTGTTCGCCCGCGGGGAGGTGACGACGTGACGTTCACGACCCTCGCGTCCCCCCTGCGGGAACTCACCGAACGTGGGGTGCTCGGACCCGTCGACGTCCACGTCGCCGAGACGATCGGGCGGCTCGGCGGCGAGGGCGACCACGACGTGCTGCTGGCGGCGGCGCTGGCCACCCGCGCACCCCGGTACGGGCACGTCTGCGTCGAGATCGACCGCGTCGCCGAGCGCATCGCCGTCGAGGACCCGGCGACCGGGCCCGACGCGGTCGCGGACGTCGCCTGGCCGCCGGCGGGGCGCTGGCTCGACGCGCTGTCGGCGAGTCCCGCCACCCGCAGCCCCGGGGACGACGTCGCCACCCCGCTCGTGCTGGACGGGCGGCGCCTGTACCTCGACCGCTACTGGCGCTACCAGGAGCGCCTCCGGGACCGGCTGCTCGAGCTCAGCCTCCGCTCCCGCTGCGACGCCGATGCGGACGAGGTGCGGCGCCTCATCGAGGTGCTGTTCCCGACCGAGCAGGGGGCACCGTTCGACCGTCAGCGGCTCGCCGCCGCGCTCGTCACCACCCGGGATCTCACCGTGATCTCCGGTGGGCCCGGCACGGGGAAGACCACGACGATCGTGCGCATCCTCGCGCTGCTGCTCGGCTCCATCGAGGCGGACGGCCCGCTGCGGATCGCGCTGGCCGCGCCGACCGGGAAGGCCGCCGCACGGATGCAGGAGGCGATCCGCGACGGTGTGGGCGACCTCCCGGTCGACGACCGGATCCGCGAGCGGCTGCTGGACCTGACCGCGAGCACGCTCCACCGGCTCCTCGGCTGGCGCGGCGACAACTCCACCCGGTTCCGCCACGACGTCGACGAGCCGCTCCCCCACGACGTGGTCGTGGTCGACGAGGCGTCGATGGTGTCGCTGGCGCTGATGACCAAGCTGGTCGACGCGATCCGGCCCGGCGCCCGGCTCCTGCTCGTGGGCGATCGCGATCAGCTCGCGTCGGTCGAGGCCGGTGCCGTGCTCGGTGACATCTGCGGGCCGCTACGGGCCGCCCGCGGCCGGACACTGCGACTGTCCGGGGAGGTCGCCGGGCGGGTCGCGGCGCGGTCCGGGCTCGACCTCGGCGACGAGGCCGAGGCTGCCGACGCCCCAGGTGTCTGGGACAGCATCGTGCAGCTCGAGCGCTTCTACCGGTTCGGTCCGGAGACCGGGATCGGGGGGGTCGCCCGGGCGATCCAGCGCATCGACGACTCGACCGACGAGGTCGTCGCCTACCTGCGGGGCGAGGCGACCGAGGACGGGGGCGGCGCCGGCTACGACGACGTGGAGCTGATCGCGCCGGACGGCGACGCCGTCCCCGCGGACGTCGAGGAGGCGATCGTCGCCGGCTACCGGCCGGTCGTCGAGGCGGCGCGACGCGGCGACGACCCGGTGCAGGTGATCGCGGCGTTCGAGCACCAGCGCGTCCTGGCGGCGCTGCGTGCCGGTCCCGAGGGCGTGGCCACGCTGAACCCGCTGATCGAGGGGTGGCTCGAACGGGCGGTGCCCGGCTTCCGACCGCGTGGGCCCTGGTACCTCGGCCGACCGATCATCGTGACGCAGAACGACTACGGGGTGCAGCTGTTCAACGGCGACGTCGGCGTCGTGGTCCGCCACCCGGAGGACCCGGCCCAGCGCACCGTCGCCTTCCCCCGGGCCGACGGCGGCGCGCGCTTCGTCGGGCCGGCGCGACTGCCCCCGCACGAGACGGTCTTCGCCATGACCGTCCACAAGGCGCAGGGATCGCAGGTCGACCGGCTGTTCCTCGTCCTGCCGAGGGTCGACTCACCGGTGCTCACCCGCGAGCTGATCTACACCGCCATCACCCGCGCGAAGCGGCGGGCCACCGTCGTGGCACGCGAGGAGGTGCTCCGTCGGGCGTTGGCCCGACCGGTCCAGCGCGCCTCGGGGCTCGCCGACCTCCTGTGGGAGGCGGG
>CAZADJ010000176.1:0-5598 GCA_964483845.1 uncultured Actinomycetota bacterium
CGGCCCACGGCGGGGACGTCGGTAGCGTGTCATCCGTGAGCACCGACGAGCACACCCGGGCCACGGTCGCCGCGGCGATCGAGGCCACCGCGCTCGGTCCGGACACGTCGGCGGACGACGTGCGGCACCTGTGCGCGGCCGCGCTGGTGCACGGCGTGCGGGGGGTCTGCGTCCCCCGGCAGCACGTCGGCGTGGCCCTCTCGGAGGTGGCGGGATCGGGGCTCGAGGTCGTCACCGTGGCGGGCTTCCCGACCGGCGACGACGTGGTCGCGGCGAAGGTGGCCCAGATCGCCGAGGCAGCGGCGGCCGGGGCGCACGAGGTCGACGTGGTTATCCCGTACCGACGCCTGCGTGTCGGCGATGAGGACGGGGTACGCACGGAGCTCGAGAGGATCGTCGCCGCAGCGCACGAGCGTGAGCTCGCGGTCAAGCTGATCGTGGAGACGGGGGCGCTGGATCCCGACCGCGTCGTGCGCGCAGCCGGGCTCGTGGCGGCCGCCGGCGCCGACTGGGTCAAGACCTCCACCGGCTTCGGTCCCCGGGGCGCGACCGCGGAGGACGTCGTGCGGCTGCGGGAGGCGGTCGGGGACCGCGTGCGCGTGAAGGCCGCGGGCGGGATACGCACTTGGGAGGATGCCGTGACGCTGCTGGACGCGGGTGCGGACGCGCTCGGCTGCTCCCGGTTCGTCGCCGTCCTGGACGGAGCGCCGCGCCGATGAGCCTGTACCGCGAGCAGGGGATCGTGCTGCGCACGTACAAGCTCGGGGAGACCGACCGCATCCTCGTGATCCTCTCGCAGGGGAGGGGGAAGGTCCGGGCGGTGGCCAAGGGTGTGCGCCGGCCGGGGTCGCGCTTCGGTGGGCGCCTGGAGCCCTACAGCCACGTCGACCTGCAGCTGTACGAGGGCCGCAACCTCGACATCGTCCGTCAGGCCGAGCTGATCGACCCCTTCGCGTCGGTGCGCGCCGACTACGTGCTGTCGGCGTGCGCGGCGACGATGGTCGAGGCGACCGAGCGGGTGGTCCAGGAGGGCGAGCGCGACCTGCCGGTCTTCATGCTGCTGCGGGCCGGTCTGCAGGCGCTGGCGGCCGGACCGCCGCACCCGGCCGTCTACGTCGATGCGTTCCTGCTCCGGCTCGCGAGCGCGTCGGGGTTCCACGTCTTCACCGAGGCGTGCGCGGCGTGTCGAACCCGCGGCGACCACGCGTACCTCAGCGTGCCGGCCGGCGGGGTGCTGTGTCGCTCCTGCGCGCCCGTCGGCACGAAGGCGGTCGGCACCGAGGCGATCGGGATGGTCCGGCTCCTGGCCAGCAACGACTGGGTGACGCTGCCGGAGGCCGCCGAGCGCACGGCGGCGATGCCGGCGGTCGCCGACTTCGTGCGCACCTTCGTCGAGCACCACTTCGACCGTCAGCTGAAGGCGCTGCGGCTCGTTCCCCGCTGACGGTCGACGCGGACACGGACGGCCGCGGTGAGCCGTCGGGGCGGCCTAGTCTGGGCGGGTGAGTCGGTGAACGGACGTCCCGTGTACCCAGGTATCGACCTCGATACCGACCCGGAGCGCCTCCCGCGGCACGTCGCCATCGTCATGGACGGGAACGGCCGCTGGGCGAACCTGCGCGGGATGACGCGCACGGAGGGTCACGAGGCGGGGGAGTCCGCGCTGTTCGACACCGTGGAGGGCGCGCTGGAGATCGGGATCGCGGAACTCACCGTGTTCGCCTTCTCCACGGAGAACTGGAAGCGCCCGGACGAGGAGGTGCGCTTCCTGATGGAGTTCAACCGGTCGCTGCTACGGCGGCGCGTGGACGAGCTCGACGAGCGCGACGTGAAGATCCGCTTCGTCGGCCGGCGGCGTCGACCGGTGCCGAAGCGGCTCATCGAGCGGATGGAGGAGGCCGAGGAGCGGACCGCGGACAACGACCGCATGACGCTGCGCATCGCCTTCAACTACGGCTCACGCGCCGAGATCGTCGATGCGGCGCGTGAGCTCGCCTACGACCTGCGGGACGGGGAGGTGAAGCGGGTGGACGAGCGCGCGTTCGTGGCGCGCCTGTACGACCCGGAGATGTCGGACGTCGACCTGCTGATCCGCACGTCCGGGGAGCGGCGGCTCTCGAACTTCCTGCTGTGGCAGGCGGCCTACGCCGAGCTCGTGTTCGTGGAGACGTTGTGGCCCGACTTCGAGCGTCTCGACCTGGCACAGGCGATCGCCGACTACCAGAGCCGCGAGCGCCGCTTCGGCCAGGCGGTCGACCGCGTGGTGGTCGTGCGCCCCTGACGTCGGTCCGTGTCAATCCTCGTCCTCCGGGACGTCCTCGAACTCGGGTGGGGCGAGCGGCGCGAGCACCGTCAGGATCTGCGAGACCGCGGTGCCCTTCTCCAGGTAGGCGAGCGCTCCCTCGTCGATGGCGTCGCCCGCCGCCACCTCGGGTTCCCACCCGGTGAGCACCACCACCTTCACGTCGGGTGACCGCTCGCGGATGTGACGGATCGCATCGAGCCCGTCCATCACCGGCATGCCCAGATCAACCACCGAGACGTCGGGCCGGTGCTCCACGGTGAGGTCGACGGCCTCCCGACCGTTCGCCGCCTCGGCGACGACCGTGAAGCGGTCGTCACGGTCGAGGCGCCTGCGGAGCATCTGCCGGAAGTCGGGGGAGTCGTCGGCGATGAGCACGCGCACCCGGCGTACCCGTCGTCGATCGGAGGTCGGCACGGACATCCGGACCTCCCGCTCCCGCCGTGCAGCGCTCATCGCGCACCGCGTCTCCGCATCTTGGTGGCTCGCAGCCGCGACCGCTGTCGCGGGGCACCGTCGACCGGCCACCACCACCCGAGGCGACGGGCGCCCGCTCGCGCCTCCGACGGGCGGTCACGACCTCGGGAGGCGGTCCGGTGAGCCGCTACCCTCCCGACCGCGCCCACGGCCGGTGCTCTCCGGTCGTGTCCGTCCGCCGATCGCCTGTCGCCGTCCGCTGCGAGGAACCATGAACGATCACGACGACCAGCGCGGCCCGAGCGTCGAGGTGCAGCTGGCGACCATCGTCGAGCTGTGCAAGCGACGCGGGTTCGTCTTCCCCTCCTCGGACATCTACGGGGGCTTCCGGTCGACCTACGACTACGGTCCCCTCGGCGTCGAGGTGAAGGAGAACGTCAAGCGCCAGTGGTGGCGCTCGATGGTGCAGCTGCGCGAGGACATCGTCGGCCTGGACTCCTCGATCCTCATGTCGCCGCGGATCTGGGAGGCGTCCGGGCACCTGGAGGCCTTCACCGATCCCCTCGTCGAGTGCCCGGAGTGCGGGAAGCGCTTCCGTGCCGACGAGCTCGATCCCGACGACGGCGACGTGCTGCGCTGCCCGGACGACGGTGAGAAGCTCAGCGACCCGCGTCAGTTCAACCTCATGTTCAAGACCTTCGCCGGTCCGGTGGAGGACGACTCCGCGGTCGTCTGGTTGCGACCCGAGACGGCACAGGGGATCTTCGTCAACTTCGACCTCGTGCGCACGACCGCCCGGATGAAGGTCCCGTTCGGGATCGCGCAGATCGGCAAGGCGTTCCGCAACGAGATCACGCCCGGCAACTTCATCTTCCGCACGCGGGAGTTCGAGCAGATGGAGATGGAGTTCTTCTGCGAGCCGGGCACCGACGCGGACTGGTACGACCACTGGCAGCAGGCCCGCTGGGACTGGTACGTCGACCTGGGGATCCGTGAGGACAACCTGCGCATCCGCCCGCACACCGACGACGAGCTCAGTCACTACTCCTCGGGCACGGTGGACATCGAGTACTACTTCCCCGATCCGTCGATGGGCTGGTCGGAGCTCGAGGGGATCGCCAACCGCACCGACTTCGACCTGAAGGCCCACGAGGAGCACTCCGGTCGGGACATGACCTACTACGACCAGGAGAACGACCGCCGCTTCCACCCCTACGTGATCGAGCCGGCGGCCGGGGCGACACGCGCGACGCTCGCGTTCCTGTTCGACGCGTACCGCGAGGAGGAGGCTCCGGATGCGAGGGGCAACCTCCAGCAGCGCACCGTGATGCGCCTGGACCGACGGCTCGCACCGTACAAGGTCGCCGTGCTGCCCCTGTCGAAGAAGGAGGAGCTGCAGGGGGTCTCCCACCGCGTCCACGACCTCGTGAAGGAGCGGTGGATGAGCCAGTACGACGAGACGCAGTCCATCGGCCGCCGCTACCGGCGTCAGGACGAGATCGGGACCCCGTACTGCGTCACCGTGGACTTCGACACCCTCGACGACGACGCGGTCACCGTCCGCGACCGCGACACCATGGAGCAGGACCGCGTCGCGATCGACCGGCTCGTCGGCTACCTCGACGAGCGCCTGCCGCTCTGCGGCGCGGGGTAGGCGCCGGAGGTGGGTGATCGCGACGCCACCGTTGGTGCGCTCGCCGCGCGGGGCCCGTGGTAGGTGGCGCAGGGCGGTACGGTCGGGCTCCGCAGAGATCGACGTGACGGGGCATCCATGCTACGCCTACCCTCCCTGGCCGTGCTCGTCGCGTTCGTGGCGGCGCTGATCGCCGTCCCACCCTTCGGAGGATCGGAGGGGGCGGCGATCCCCGAGACCCTCTCGCACCGTGCGCCCGTCGGGTCGGCCCCAGTGCAGCCCGGCTTCCCGATCGACTACGTCGGTGTCGTCTGGGATCTCCCCGAGCACGCCGGTGAGCACGCCCGCGATCACGTCCACGAGCACGCCGAGGGATCCCACGGAGCGGTCCGCTTCCGGTACGAGGGGGACTGGGGGCCGTGGATCGAGCTGATCGAGGACGGTGCCGACGGGCCGGGGCACTGGGCGAGCGGCCTCGTGCCCGGCGACGGGGCCGACGCCTACCAGGTGCGCGGTGTCCCGTCCGACGCGGGGGAGCCGCGCGCGGTCGCGCTGAACACCACCAGCGGACCGTCCACGGGGACCACCTCGCAGCCGGCCGCGCACGCCCTGGATGACGTCGAGTGCCTCTCCCGTGAGGAGTGGGGCGCGGACGAGGACCTGCGGGCCGACGACGACGCGTTCGTCTTCTTCGACGCGCAGGTCACGACCGTCCACCACACGGCGACCCAGAACGACGACCCCGAGCCGGCGGCGACGGTCCGCGCGATCTACGAGTACCACACGGTCGACCGCGGCTGGGACGACATCGGCTACAACTACCTGATCGACGAGGACGGCCGCGTCTACGAGGGCCGCTGGTCGGGAGCGGACAGCCAGCCGTGCCGCGACGGCGGCGACGGTGCCGACTTCGCGCACAACGAGGCGAACCAGCCGGTCCGCGGCGCTCACGTCGGTGGCTACAACACCGGCAACGTCGGCGTCGCGCTGCTCGGCGAGTTCACCACCCACCCGCGCTGGGGTGCCGATCCGCAGGCGGCGGCGATCGAGTCGCTCGAGGACGTCCTCGCGCACCTGATGGTCCGCCACGGGCTCGACCCGGAGGGCACGGTCGACTACGTGAACCCCGAGAACGAGAAGGACGGCGTCGACACCATCACCGGCCACAGCGACTGGGTCTCGACCCAGTGTCCGGGCGAGCGGCTGTACGACCGGCTGCCGGAGATCCGCGCGGCCGTCGCCGGGA
>CAZADJ010000177.1:0-1752 GCA_964483845.1 uncultured Actinomycetota bacterium
CCCCGCTACGACCTCGCGAACAGCGTGCTGTCCCTCGGGCGGGACGCGCACTGGCGACGCGTCGCCGCCGCCGCGGCCGAGCCGATCGGCGGGGCCGTACTGGACGTCGCTGCCGGCACCGGCGCCCTCAGCCGGGAGCTGGCGCGACGCGGTGCAACCGAGGTGATCGCGCTCGACCTCTCTCACCGCATGGTGGCCGTGGGTTCCCGCCGCGACCTGGAGCGGGTCCGCTTCCTGGCCGGGGACGCGCTGCGCCTGCCGTTCGCCGACGAGATGTTCGACGCCGTGACGATCGGGTTCGGACTCCGCAACCTCCCCGATCCCGAGGCCGGCCTCGCCGAGTTCGCCCGGGTCACCCGCACCGGCGGCCGGCTCGTGGTGCTCGAGTTCAGCCGTCCGACGTGGCCGCCGTTCGCGCGCCTGTACACCAACTACCTCGTCCGGGCCCTTCCGCGGATCGCTGCGGTCGTCTCCTCCTCGCCCGCCGCGTACCGCTACCTCGCGGACTCGATCCTGCTCTGGCCCGACCAGGAGGAGCTCGCCCGGTGGATCGACGGTCGCGGGTGGACCGACGTGCGCTACCGCAACCTGAGCGGTGGGATCGTCGCCGTGCACCGGGCCCGCCGCGCGACCTGACGGTACGTTGCCGCTGCCCTCGGGAGGAGCCCCCGTCCACCCTCGATCCACCGACGACGCGCGACGCGACCGGCCCCGGCGCACGGGCCGGGTGTCCGGCGGTTCCGGACGACCGACCCCCCGGCCGTCGCGGCGCGGACCGCGCGGAGCCACCGCCGTGCTGGTCGCCCTGGCGCTGCTGCTCGCGGGGTGCGCGGACCCCGATCCCGACGAGGAGCTCGCCGACGCCGTCGACCGCACCTTGGCCGACTCGGTCGCCTACAGCCTCACGCTGGAGGGCGACGCGGACGCTGCGGTGGGTGCCGAGGCCGGCTCCCTGCTCGGTGGGTTGCTGATCGAGGGGGTGCGTGACGAGGGTTCGTGGTCGGTGGGGATGTCGGTCCTCGGCTTCGACGTGTTCGAGCTGCGCAGCGCCGGTGAGGACCGCCGTCACTTCCGGCTCGGGCTCGGTGAGGTGCTCGCGTTGATGGGCGGCGGCGAGGTCGACCCCGGCGAGCCGATCGCCGAGGACCTGCGCGCCCGTGGCGTCGACGAGGACGTCGTGGAGATCGTGGCCGCCGGGTTCCGGGGTGGCTGGCTGACCGTCGAGGGTCCGATCGACGCCTCGGACCTCGACCGGGCGCTCGGCGCCGAGGTGTCGGAGGACGCCCCGGACCGTGGTGCGCTGGCCGAGGTGCTCGGTGGCGACATCCGCGGGTTCGTGGACCGCTACGTCTCGGTGACCGAGGTGCGCGACGTCGGCAACGACCGCGTCTTCGACGTCGAGGTCGACGCGCAGGAGCTCGCCCGCGAGGTCGGGACGCTCGCTCCGAGCGATCCCGACGGCTCGGACGACGCCGACCTCGGCGATCTGCCGGACCGCTTGCCGGGGACCGTGAGCGTGCGTGACGGGCTCGTGCGCGAGATCGTCCTGGACGTCGGTGGCCCCGGCGAGGACGCAGCCGGTCTCGAGGTGAAGCTCGAGCTGAGCCAGCACGGAACGGCCACCGGCCTCGAGACGCCCGACGAGACGACCACGGTCCCCGCGGACCGGTTCCTCGAGGCGCTCCGCGAGCTCTCCCTCCTGTTCCAGGAGATCGACGCGCCGGTCCCGGCGCCCTGATCGACCGGGCCCGT
>CAZADJ010000177.1:1852-5555 GCA_964483845.1 uncultured Actinomycetota bacterium
ACGGCGCTGCCCTAGACTCAACTTCGTGAAGATGTTCACGAGCGTTGGTCCCGCCTGCGCGTGGCAGACTCGACGCCCGTGGGGCCGGTAGCGGGAGGAACGGCAGGAGGTGGAGCCGATGGGGACCGGTGTGTCGTACGCGGATGCGGTCGTCGTCGGCGGCGGACCGGGCGGCGCGACCGCGGCCGCGTACCTCGCCGAGGCCGGCCGCGACGTCGTCCTCATCGAGAAGGAGTCCTACCCGCGCGAGAAGCCGTGCGGCGACGGGCTCACCCCCCGGGCGGTGCGCGAGCTGTACGACCTCGGCCTCATCGACGAGGCCGAGGGGCGTGTGGACGGCTGGCGCCGCAGCCGGGGCCTGCGCGTCCACGGCGGTGACGTCGCCCTGGAGCTGCCGTGGCCCGAGCTGGACGACTGGCCGGGCCACAGCCTCACCTGCACCCGCCTCGACTTCGACGCGACCCTCGCCCGGCTCGCCGCCAAGCGCGGCGCGACCCTGTGGGAACGCACCGAGGTCACCGGTCCCCGGTTCCGTGACGGCGACGGGGGACGCGTCGCGGGCGTCACGTGGCGTGACGCCGAGGGCCGGGAGGGTGAGGTACGCGCCCCGGTCGTGATCGCAAGCGACGGTGCCTCCAGCCGCTTCGCGACGACCCTGGGACTGCGCCGGCGCCGCGACCGGCCGATGGCCGTCGCGGTCCGGACCTACTACGAGAGCCCGTCGGCGGTCGGCGACGAGTGGCTGTCGTCGTTCCTCGACCTGCGGGAGGGCGAGGACCTGCTGCCCGGCTACGGGTGGATCTTCCCGATGGCCGACGGCACGGTGAACGTCGGCGTCGGCGTGCTCGACACCTCGCCCCACTTCCAGGGGCTGTCCCCGCGCAAGCTGATGGACCGCTGGGCGGCGGCCATGCCCGAGCCGTGGGGGATCGACCCCGACGCGCGGCGCGGCTCGGTCCTCTCCGCGGCGTTGCCGATGGGCCTGGCTCGCCAGCCGCTGCACCACGCCGGCGTGCTCCTCGTCGGGGATGCCGGCGGGATGATCAACCCGATGAACGGCGAGGGCATCAGCTACGCGATGGAGGCCGCCGCGGTCGCGGCGGAGGCCGCCGACCGGGCGATCGCGGCTCGGTCCACGGCCGCGCTCGACGCCTACGACGCGGAGCTGAAGCGGCGCTGGGGCGGCTACTACACGCTGGGACGGTGGTTCGTCCGCGTGATGGGCAGCCCCGAGGTGATGCGGCTCGCGACCCGGTACGGCATGCCGATCGAGTCGCTGATGGTCTTCACGCTGAAGTTCATGGCGCACCTCACCGACGAGCGACCCGCCGACGCGATGGACCTCGTCATCAACAGCCTCTCCCGCGCGGCGCCCGCAGCATGACGACGACGCCGCGGTCACCGACGAAGGGGGCGTGCGAGGTTTGCCGGGTCGTCGCGGGCGAACCTACGCTCGGTCCGGCTGTCGCCACGCCCGCACGCGGCCGCCCCCACCCGAACCCACGCGATCCCCACGTCCCCCAGGAGACCGGAAGGGCCCGTGCTCGCTGACCTCGCTCCGCTGCTGATCCTGATCGTGCTCGCCGTCGGTTTCGCGGTGGGCTCGATCCTCGTGGCCAGCGCGATGGGACCGGTGCGCCCCAACCCGACGAAGCTCGCCGCCTACGAGTCCGGCAACGAGCCGCTGGCGCGGATCAAGGGGGTCAACTTCCCGGTGAAGTTCTACGTCGTGGCGATGCTGTTCCTCATCTTCGACGTCGAGATCGTCTTCGTCTTCCCGTGGGCGACGGTGATGCGGGAGCTGTCGTGGGCCGGCCTCGGCGCGATGACGATGTTCCTCGGGATCCTCGGGGTGGCGCTGCTGTACGAGATCCGGCGCGGGGGGCTCGAGTGGGAGTGAGTCACGGGAGGAGCACCTGATGGGTATGGAGCAGCGCCTCCCGTCGGGGATCCTGCTCACGAACGTCGAGAAGTTCGTGAACTGGAGCCGGAGCAAGTCGCTCTGGCCGGCCACGTTCGGCCTGGCGTGCTGCGCGATCGAGATGATGGCGACCGGCGCCGCCCACTACGACATGTCCCGTTTCGGGATGGAGGTGTTCCGGGCCTCGCCGCGGCAGGCGGATCTGATGATCGTCGCGGGGCGGGTGAGCAACAAGATGGCCCCCGTGCTGCGCCGCGTGTACGACCAGATGGCGGAGCCGAAGTGGGTCATCTCGATGGGCGTCTGCGCGACCTCCGGCGGGATGTTCAACAACTACGCGCTCATCCAGGGCGTCGACCACATCGTGCCGGTCGACATGTACGTGCCGGGCTGCCCGCCGCGGCCGGAGATGCTGATGGACGGGATCCTGAAGCTGCACGACAAGATCCAGCGGGAGCAGTTCGCGACCCAGGGCGAGCACTGATGGGTCGCGCCGGCATCCGAGGGGCGACGGGGGGGCGGACCTGATGGCCCTCGAGTTCGCGACGCCGACCTACGACCCGCTGCCGATCGAGGACGTCGAGCAGCGCGTGCTGGCGCGCTTCGACGACCTGCGCGCGCTCGTCGACCGCGGCGAGCTCACCCTGTTCGTCCCCTCCGGGCGCATCCGCGAGGTGCTCGAGCACTGCCGTGACGACGAGGAGCTCAGCTTCGACCTGCTCGCCGACCTGTCCGGGGTCCACTGGCCAGGCGGCGAGCACTTCATGGAGCCGCAGATCTCGACCACCGGCTGGCCGCCGTACCGCCTCACCGACGAGGTCGGTCGGATCGAAGTGGCCTACCACCTGCGCTCCACGCGCCGCGGTCACACCGTGCGGCTCGTCGTCGCGCTCGACGACGACGACCCGCGGCTGCCGACCGTCACCGACATCTACTGGACGGCCGACTACCACGAGCGGGAGGTGTTCGACTTCTTCGGGGTGCGCTTCGAGGGGCATCCGAACCTGGTTCGGATCCTCATGCCCGAGGACTGGGTCGGCCACCCGCACCGCAAGGACTACCCGCTCGGCGGGGTGGACACCCCCTACCACGGCGCCTTCGTCGAGCCGCCGGACGAGCGCGTCTGGGCGCGTGACGTGCCGCACGGTGGGAGTCCGGAGCCAGGCCCCGAGGACGCGGTGCCCGACGCGACCTCGGCGCCGGCGGTCGACACGCCGCCGACGGACGGGGGTGAGCGGTGAGCCGGGACGAGAGCCGCCTGCTCGGGGCCGACGGGTACGCCGTCGGGGAGGACGCCGACGGGGAGGACATCTGGGTCTCCGGCGCCGACTGGGAGGAGATCCCCGACGCGGTCGAGGCCGGTCGGATCACCGTGAACATGGGTCCCCAGCACCCGTCGACGCACGGCGTGCTGCGGCTGATCCTCGAGCTCGAGGGTGAGACCGTCTGTTCGGTCGAGCCGGTGGTCGGCTACCTGCACACCGGGATCGAGAAGAACACCGAGTACCGCAACTGGGTGCAGGGCACGACCTTCGTCACGCGTATGGACTACCTCGCCCCGCTGTTCAACGAGCTGGCGTACAGCCTCGCCGTGGAGAAGCTGCTCGACATCGAGGCCCCGCCGCGCGCGCAGGCGGTCCGGGTGATCCTGACCGAGTTCAACCGCATCGCGAGCCACCTCGTCTGGCTGGCGACCGGTGGGCTCGAGCTCGGGGCTATCTCGATGATGATCTACGGCTTCCGCGAGCGGGAGAACATCCTCGACCTGTTCGAGGCGCAGTC
>CAZADJ010000178.1:0-5547 GCA_964483845.1 uncultured Actinomycetota bacterium
CGACCACCTTCGCGGCCCGGGTCGGTGCGGTCGTAGAACTCCCGGAGCCGGTCCCGCACGGCCGGGTTCGCCGCACCGCTGTACCCGGTGATCGCCTCGTAGGTGAGCTGGTCGTCGAGCGGTCGCCCGATGACGTTCAGGATCGTCTCCTTCGCCGAGCGCACGGCCCACTGGTCGTTGCGCATGATCCTCCCGACGAGCTCCTCAGCGGCGTCCATCAGCTCGTCGTGGGCGACGACCTTCGAGACGAGGTTCACCTGCAGGGCGCGCCGTGCGTCGATCGGATCGCCGGTGAGCAGCATCTCCAGCGCGACGCCGGCCCCGCACGTGTTGACCAGCCGGACGATGCCGCCGTCGCCGTGGTGGAAGCCCCGACGCACCTCGAAGGACCCGAACATCGCGTTCTCCGACGCGATGCGGATGTCGCAGGCGAGCGCCGTCTCCAGTCCCCCGGCGACGGCCCAGCCGTTCACCGCGGCGACGATCGGCTTGTAGATGCGGTGCAGACCACGGGTGATGCCGCCGAGGCCGTCGGCGACCTTGTCCCGCGGGAGCATCGCGTCCGCGCGCTCGGCCCAGTGCGGCAGGTGGGTCTTCAGGTCCGCGCCGGCACAGAACGCCTCGTCCCCGGCGCCGGTGACGATCGCGACCTGGAGGTCGTCGTCGTCACGGAAGTCACGCCAAACCTCCCAGAGTCGCTCATGCATCTCGAGGTCGATCGCGTTGCGCGCCTCGGGGCGGTTGAGGGTGACGATGGCGACCGGTCCGCGCTTCTCGTACAGGACGGTGCTCATGCGGCGAGCTCCTTCACGTGTGCGATCAGGCCGGCGGCGGTGCCCCCGCCGGTGGGGTGCGGGACGACCAGCAGACTCGGCGAGTCGAAGCCCCAGGCCTCGGCGACGCAGACGTGGTCGAGCCCAGCCCGTCCGAGTTCGCGGACGCGCTCGACCGACCCGCGCCACCCACCCCCGTAGTCCAGCATCGTCGCGATCCGCACCGGTCGGTCCTCCCGTTCAGGTGTGAGCCGCCCGACGGATCGGCACCGGCTGCGGTCGCTTCGGCGCGACGCCGTCACCCGACGAGATCCCGCGGACCCGGCGGAGGAGCCACGGGCCGAAGTGCTCACGCCACCACGCGATCTCGGCCGCCACCGTCTGGTGGGGCCTGGCCACCGGGCGCGGCGGCAGAGGGTCGGCCCAGCCGTCGGTGGCCGGTAGTCCGAGGGCGGCGGCGAGGCCGGTCGCGATACGTCCGTGCCCGAGTGCGTTGGCGTGGAGGCGGTCGGCGCTCCACAGTCGCGGGTCCGCGGCGACCGGGTGGGCCGCGAGATCGAGCAGCCGCGCACCGCTGCGGGCGCTCACCACCCGGAGCGCGGCGTTGAGCGCGATGACGCGCGTGCGCAACGGGCGTGCGATCGGGACGACACGGCTCAGGTCGGGCATCGTGAACGTGATCACGGTCGCCCCGGCGGAGACGAACGCACGCTGCATCCGCTCGACGTCGGCGGCCACGGTCCACGGCTCGAACCCGGGGCGGAGGAGATCGTTCATCCCGGCGACGACGGTCGCGAGGTCCGGCCCGAGCGCGAGCGCCGGGCCGAGCTGCTGCTCGCGGATCTCGGCCGCCGTCCGACCGCGCACGGCGAAGTTCGCGTACTCGATCTCACCCTGAGCGTCGGCGAGGCGCTGGGCGAGGCGGTCGGCCCAGCCACGGTAGCCGCCGTCGCCGTCCGGATCGTCGAGGCCCTCGGTGGAGCTGTCGCCGATCGCGACGTAGCGATCCCAGGGCACTGGCACTCCGCGGTCGCGTGGGCTGGTCGCTCTCGACGGCCGAGCGTAGCGACGGACGCGTACCGTCGAGGAACCCGCGGGAGGACACCCGGTGAACGAGACGGAGTGCTGGCGGCGTCTGGAGCGCGCACGCAGCGGCGTGCTGTCCACGCTCCACCCGGACCGTGGCGTGGACGCGGTACCGGTCGTGTTCGCGGTCGTCGGGGGGACCGTCGTCGTGCCGATCGACCGGGTCAAGGCGAAGCGGTCCACCGATCTGCAGCGTGTTCGCAACCTCGAGCACGATCCGCGCTGCGTCCTGCTCGTGGACCATTACGTGGACGACTGGAGCCGGCTGTGGTGGGTGCGCCTACACGCCACCGGCGGGCTCGTCGACGACGGGACCGACGTCGCCTCCGCCTCCGCCGCACTCGCGGAGCGCTACGCGGCCTACCGGGACCCCGACGCGGTAGCCGCGATCCTGCGGCTCACGCCGACGCGTATCACCGGCTGGCACGCCTAGTCACTGCCCGCCGATCTCGCCGCACGATGATGCTGATCGTCGGCCGCAGCCATGGCCTCGAACCCCGCCAACGCCTCGGCCCGCGGCGGCGGACCGCGCAGGATCCCGTCGACGAACGCCTCGAGCCGCGGCCAGGTGCTGCGCCGTCGCAGCTCGTCGATCGCCTCGTCGACGTCGTAGAGGGTGGTGCGCGCCTCGAGATCGTCGGTGAGCAGCGCCCAGTGCGCACCCGGATCACCGTAGGGCCAGCCGACGCTGCCGACGTTGACCAGCCGGTGGTCGCCGACGCGGCGGTCGAACGCCATGTGCGTGTTCCCGCAGACGATCACCTCCTCGGCCACGTCGGCCAGCACGCTCCGCAGGCGCTGCTCCGGTGTGGTCTCGAGCACGATCTCGTCGTCCCGCCGAGGGGTGCCGTGGCAGAGCAGGACGGACCCGAGCCCCTCGTGCTCGACGGTGATGGTCGGCGGGAGGGCAGCCAGGAAGTCGCGGTGACGCCGCGCCAGCTCGCGTCCGGTCCACCGGTCGTCCTCGTGGGTCGAGGCGGGGTCGGCCTCGCCGTCCCAGACGGCGACCGCCGCACGGTCGGCGTTGCCCCGCACCGAGCGGAACGGCACGTCCAGGTGCATGAGGCGGTCGAGCGTCTCCACCGGCATCGGACCGGACGCGATGTCACCGCAGCAGAGGAGCTCGGTCACACCCTCGCGTCGGACGTCGGCGAGCACCGCGTCCAGAGCCGGCAGGTTGCCGTGGATGTCCGACACGACCGCGACGCGCACGATCCCCTCCGCCTCCCGGAGCTCCCCGGAGAACGTACGCGCCGGCGGGCCGCTGCGCGCCGGTCAGTAGGGGGCGCCCCCGTCCGACGCGCTCGCGTCACGCATCGGGGTCCCGTCCGGGCCGATCACCCACCAGACGTCCTGGATGCCCTGCCCGTTGGTCTCGCCGGAGGCGCTGTCACCGGCGAAGTGGTACAGGGGCCAGTCGTCGTAGGTGACCTGCATGCTGCCGTCATCGCGCTCGGTCGTGCCGAGCAGCGCCTCGTCCACACCTTCGCCCGCGACGGGGTCGCCGTCGACCGTGAGGGGCGGCCAGTTGGTCGCGCAGTCCTCGTAGCAGGTGCTCGGGCCCTGCTCGTCGGGGTCGAACATGTACAGCGTCATGCCCTCGTCGTCGACGAGCACGTCGCCGAGGTCGGTCGACCCGACAGCGACGGTCGCCGCATCCATCCCGTCAGCGGGCTCGTCCGGCTCGTCGGGCTCGTCGGTCTCGTCGGCGGGATCGTCCGCCTCCTCGGCGGGATCGTCCACCGCCGGGGCGTCGTCGGCGACGTCGTCGGTCTCGCCGCACGCGGCGATCACGAACGCGAGTAGCGCCACGGCCAGGAGTCGCATGATCACACGCAAGGGATGCCCCCTCGGGTCGTCTCGGGTCGTCGGTCTCGTCCATGCAGGGATACGCAGCCACCGGTGCGGTCGGTTCACCGCCCGTCGGGCACGTAGGCACGCACGACGGTCGGACCGTCGTGCGCAGGGTCGCGCCGGTCCGGTTCCGCGGTGATCCAGAAGCCGTCGTAATCGTCCATGGAGCCCCGGACGGTCAGCTCCGTCGTGACCACCTCGTCGATCTCGCTGAGCTGGCCGATGCTGACGACACGCTCGTCGGTCGTGGACAGCCACGCCTCGTACACGGCGGGGTCCTCGAGCGGTTCGAGCCCCTCGACCTCCAGGCGGACGACGATCCGCCCGTCGTCTGGGCGGAAGACGGCCCAGCCCGAGCCGTCGAAGGGCTCCACGCTCTCGAGCGGCACCGCGACGTCGACCGCGGGGGCCGGCGCGAGCTGCCAGCCCGCCAGGCCCCCGAGCAGCGCGGCGACGACGCCGACCGCCGCCGCCACCAACGCCCACCGTCGTCCCGATCGCCGCTCGGCTGCGGCCGCGACGATGCGGTCACGGACGCGCGTGGGGACCTCCGGAGGTGCCTCGGTGGCCAGGTCGAGGAGGGCGGGCGCGGTCGCGAGCTCGGCGTGCTCGGCACGGCACTCCGCGCAGGCCTCCAGGTGTCGCTCGACCGCCAGGGTCTCGTCGGGATCGAGCCCGCCCAGGACGTAGGCGCCGAGCAGCTCGCGAAGTTCGGTGCACCCGCTGATCACGGCTCCACCCCCAGCTCGTCACACGCCAGCCGGAACGCCTTGAGCCCGTAGAACGTGCGGGACTTCACGGTCCCGAGCGGCAGGCCGAGGCGCTCGGCGATCTCGGCCTGCGAGAGTCCGCGGTAGTAGGCGAGGTCGATGACCTCCCGGTGCTCGTCGCTCAAGCGGTCGAGGGCCGCCCGCACCGCCTCGGCGCGCAGGAGCCCTTCGAGCTCCTCGACGACCTCACCGCGCTCGGGCAGCTGCGCGCGGGGCTCCGCCCGTGGCTGCCGCCGGTACAGATCGACCGCGATGCTCCGGGCGATCGTGAAGATCCAGGTCCGCACCGAGCCGCGATCCGGGTCGTAACGTCCGGCGAGGCGCCAGACGCGGGTCATCACCGCCTGCACGAGCTCCTCCGCGAGGGTCGGGTCGCCGAGCCGTCGCAGCCCGAAGCCGTAGAGGGGACCGGCGTACGCGTCGAAGATCGCCGCCACCGCGTCCTCGTCGCCGTCGGCCGCTCGCCCGACGAGCTCCGCGTCGTCCCGCGTCGTCCGCCGGGTCACCACCGGCTCCGCACGGCCACGGTCCCTCCAGCACGGGCTGCACCCAGGTGTACGCAGCGGCGGCGGTTGCGGTTCACCGACGCCGCTCCCTCGGCACGGTACTGCCCGCCAGCACGTTCGGACGCTCGCTGCCGGCGGCGCGGCGTCGCCGTCGGTCAGGCGTCGGTCGGCTGGTCACCCTCCAGCTCCCGGACGATCTCGCTCCCCTGCCTCGCGATCGCCTCGAACAGGCTGACCGTGGTCGACTCGTTGAGCGACTCCATCGCGGCGAGGAGATCACGGAGCTCGTCGTCCTGGAGCTCGCCCCAGTAGTCGAACTCGATGAGGCTGCTCACGAGCTCGTGGACGCTCGCGTACAGCCGGGCACCGATCTCCGCTTTGACGTCGTCGAGATCCTCTCGCGCCATCCTCGCCCGCCTCGATCGTCACCGCAGACGCTACCCGTCCTCCTCGCCGCTGGCTTGCACCTGCCGTCCGACCGACGAGGATGGAGGCGTCCGACCGAGGGGATGCGACGTGCGTCGCTGGTTCGCCGCTCTCGACCGCGGCGAGCGGGTC
>CAZADJ010000179.1:0-5547 GCA_964483845.1 uncultured Actinomycetota bacterium
GTAGCGACCAGGACACGACCTGTCGCTCAAGTAGCGACAGCGGTAGCGACCAGGAACAGACGTCGCGCCGCCCGGAGCTCCGGGCGGTCCGCCGAGCGGCCCAGGACAGCGCCCGGCGGTGGGCTCACGGACGACGTGAGCCCGGACGGCCCCGGGGCAGCGCCCGACAGCGCCCCCGCAGGGTCATAAAGCAGCGCCACCCCCGACGGCCCTGGGATCGAGGGGGGTGACGAGGACACGAGGAGACACCATGTCGGACTTCGACTTCTACGACGAGTCGATCTCGCTGGGCGAGACCGCCGGCGGATCGCCGTTCATCACCTACCGGCCCCACCTCACCGAGGAGGCGATCGAGGACGAGACGCGCTCCCGGTTCACCGTGGAGCCGCTCGAGCCGGGCTTCGGCTACACGCTGGGCAACTCCCTGCGGCGCACGCTGCTGTCCTCCATCCCGGGTGCCGGGGTGACGTCGATCCGCTTCACCTCGGCCGAGTCGGCCGGCGGCGACGGGTCGGTCCTCCACGAGTTCGACGCGATCGAGGGGGTGAAGGAGGACGTCACCGACGTCATCCTCAACATCAAGGATCTCGTCGTGCGCTCCGAGTCCGACGAGCCGGTCGAGATCTTCCTCGGTGGTGACGGCCCCGGGATCCTGACCGCGGAGAACATCTACGCCCCGAGCCAGCTCGAGGTCATCAACGAGGACCTCCACATCGCGACCCTGAACAAGCAGGGCCACCTGGAGATGTACCTCACCGTCGAGCGCGGACGCGGCTACCGCACGGCCGACGAGAACAAGCAGGGCAACGAGCCGATCGGTGTGATCCCGATCGACACCGTCTTCAGCCCGGTGCGGCGCGTCTCCTACAAGGTGGAGTCGACCCGTGTCGAGCAGATGACGAACTTCGACCGGCTCGTGATCGACGTCGAGACCGACGGGAGCGTCACCCCGGCGCAGGCGCTGTCGTCGGCCGGCGAGACGCTGAAGGTCCTGTTCGACCACTTCGCCGAGTTCGAGGAGGGCGGCCCCGGCGGTATCGTCGTCACCCCCGAGGAGGCGTTCGAGGCGATCTCGGCCGACCTCATGATGCCGATCGAGGACCTGGACCTGTCGGTGCGGTCCTACAACTGCCTGAAGCGCGAGGGGCTGAACACCGTCGGGGACCTGGTCGCCAAGACCGAGGACGAGCTGCTCGAGATCCGCAACTTCGGGCAGAAGAGCGTGGACGAGGTGAAGGAGAAGCTCACCGAGATGGGTCGTCAGCTCAAGGAGTGACTCGCCTCGGAGCGGGACGTGGCCCGTCCGCGACCCTCCGGAGGCCCTCCTCGGGGCTCCACCCCGCAACTGCAGTCGCCCCTACGGAGGACCTCCTTCCGGGTCGCTGTCGGGAGCGCCCTCGCTCCGGGCTCGCTGGCGCGGAGGACCCAGCGCTCCGGCTCCACCGTCGCGCGACCGCTACACGATGCAGGACGACGACCCGGCTCGGTGAGCTGGATGGAAGGTTGAAGAGATGCCGAAGCCGAAGAAGGGACCGAGGCTCGGAGGTGGACCGGCCCACCAGCGACAGATGATGGCCGGCCAGGCCTCCGACCTGTTCCGCTACGGGCGCATCCGGACCACCGAGGCCAAGGCGAAGGTGCTCCGCCCCTACGCGGAGAAGCTCATCACCAAGGCCAAGCGGGGGGATCTGCACGCCCGCCGGCAGGTGATGTCCAAGCTGCGCGACCGTGACGTCGTCGCCTACCTGTTCGAGGACGTCGCCCCGCGCTTCGAGGACCGCAACGGCGGCTACACGCGCATCCTGAAGCTCGGGCCGCGCTCCGGGGACAACGCTCCGATGGCGCTGATCGAGCTCGTCGACCAGGGCATCACCTACGGCGACGAGGAGATCGAGGAGGCCAAGCGCCAGCGTTCGCGCGGGCTCTTCGGCCGCCTGCGCCGGGGCCGTGACGAGCCCGAGGAGGAGCTGGAGTCCGACCTCGACGAGGACCTCGAGGAGCTCGAGGACGAGGACGCGGCCACGCCGCCCGACGTCGACGACGAGCCGGATGCGTCGGACCTGCCGGCGGTCGAGGACGAGGACGAGGCGCAGGGCCCCGCCCAGACGCCGACCCCGCCCGCCGAGGATCCCGGCGAGCCGGTCGACCTCGCCGACGACGAGCCCGACGCTGGTGGGGCCACCGGCGGAGCGTGAGGCTCCGGGTCGACCTCGCCTACGACGGCGGACCGTTCCGCGGGTTCGCCCGGCAGCCCGGCCTGGTGACGGTCCAGGGCACGCTCGAGGACGCGCTCGGCACGCTGCTCGGCCAGGACGCGGCGACCACCTGCGCGGGACGCACCGACCGCGGGGTCCACGCGACGGCCCAGGTCGTCCACCTCGACGTCGACACGGCGGTCGGCCGCGCCGGGCGGGCGGTGACGGACCTGGAGCGGCTGCGCGACCGGCTCGACACGCTGGTCGGCGAGGCGGTCACCATCTGGGCCGTCGAGGTGGTAGCCGGCGACTTCGACGCCCGCTTCTCGGCCACGGAGCGCTCCTACCGCTACCGCGTCGCGGATCGGCCGGCGCTCCACCCGCTGCGCCGCTACGACACGTGGCACCTCGGCGAGCCGCTCGCGATCGGCCGGATGCGGGCAGGCGCGAGGCACCTGGTCGGCGAGCACGACTTCGCGTCGTTCTGCCGCAAGCGCGCGGACCGCACCACGGAGCGGCGCCTCGACCGCCTCACCGTCTCCCGCGGTCGCGACCGCCTCGTCCACGTCCGCCTGAGCGGGCGGGCGTTCTGCCACCAGCAGGTGCGCTCGATCGTCGGCTGCCTCGTGGACGTCGGCCGGGGACGCCGCGAGCCGGGGTGGATCGCTGAGGTGCTCGCGGCCCGCGACCGCGCCGCTGCGGCCGCGGTGGCGCCCCCGGAGGGACTGACGCTCGAACGCGTCTCCTACGGTCGGCGCTTCCGTGCGGCGCCACCGCCCGAGGCCCGCTGAGCGGCGTCGACGACGTCCGGCTGAGCCGTTGGCCCGACGTCCGGTCGAGCGGCCGGCTCGATGTCCGCTGCGCGCCGCCGTAGCGTCATCGGCCGCCCGGACGACGCTTGCCGGCCCCCCCGGCCACGGGTAGGCTCGATGCTGCGGCCCGGGTTCCGGGCCGCGTTCCATGCCGTGGCCCGCTGCGTGCCACGTCAGCCCGGACCGCCACGAGCGATCCGGCCGGATGGGACCCCGAGCCGACACCGAGCCGACCCGACGAGGACGAGATGCGCACGTACAGCCCGAGCGCCTCGGAGATCGAGCGCGAGTGGTACGTCGTGGACGCCGACGGCGAGATCCTCGGACGTCTCGCCTCACGGGTCGCGCAGGTCCTGCGCGGGAAGCACAAGCCGATCTTCACCCCCCACCTCGACTGCGGCGACTACGTCATCATCGTGAACGCCGACAAGATCGAGCTGTCGGGCAACAAGGCCGAGAAGAAGTTCTGGCACCGCCACTCCGGGTTCCCCGGGGGGATCAAGTCGGTGCCGTTCATGCGTCTGATCGAGGAGACGCCCGACGAGGCGGTCGAGCGGGCCGTGCGCGGGATGCTCCCGAAGAACAAGCTCGGCCGGCAGATGGCCCGCAAGCTGCGCGTCTACACCGGGCCCGAGCACCCGCACGAGGCGCAGCAGCCGAAGCCGCTCCCGATCGAGAGCTAGAGAGGACCCGCGACGATGCCCGAGAACATCTACGTCGGACGGCGCAAGACCGCCGTCGCCCGCGTGCGCATCAGCCGCGGCAGCGGCCAGGTCGAGCTGAACGGCCGCCCGCTGGAGGACTACTTCCGCACCGAGAAGCACCGGGCACACGTCGTCGAGCCGCTCGAGCTGCTCGAGCAGCTCGGCCAGTGGGACATCACCGCGAACCTCGACGGCGGGGGAGTGACCGGCCAGGCCGGCGCGCTGCGCCTCGGCATCGCGCGTGCGCTCGCGGACTCCGACGACGAGTGGCGCGGGCCGCTGAAGGAAGCCGGTCTGCTCACCAGGGACGCGCGCAAGGTCGAGCGCAAGAAGTACGGGCTCAAGAAGGCCCGCAAGGCGCCGCAGTACTCGAAGCGCTGATCCCTCCGCCGCCCGCTGCCGTCCGCGGGCCGTCCGGTCCGGGTGGGCTACGGCCCTCGACCCGCCGGAGGCCGCCGGATGGGCGGGCTGGATCCACGTCCCCCGACGGGGTGCCCCGGTAGCGTGCGCGTGCAGGGCGCTGGCTGAGCTGACGGGAGCCAGATGGGCGAGTTGTTCGGCACCGATGGCGTGCGTGGGGTCGCCAACCGCGACCTCACCCCGGAGCTCGCGCTGCGCATCGGACGGGCCCTCGTCGCGCTCCTCCGCGAGAACGGCACGGAGCGCCCCTCGGTGTTGATCGGGCGTGACCCCCGCTGGTCGGGCGAGCTGCTCGAGGCGGCGCTGGCCGCGGGGATCGCCTCGGCTGGCGGTGACGCGATGACCATCGGCGTCATCCCGACACCCGGGGTCGCGCACCTCGCCTCCACCTCGGAGGTCGCGGCGGGGGCGGTGATCAGCGCCTCGCACAACCCGGTCGGTGACAACGGCATCAAGCTGTTCGGCATGGACGGGTTCAAGTTCGACGACGCCGGCGAGCGGCGGCTCGAGGAGATCATCGCCGCGGAGGACGCGCCACGACCGGTCGGGACGGGGATCGGACGGGTCATGGCCGACCCGTCGCGCTCCAGCGCCTACGTCGCTCATCTGCTCGGCATCGCAGACCACGACCTGTCCGGCCTCCGCATCGTCGTGGACGGCGCCAACGGCGCCGCGAGCAACATCGCGCCGATGGTCTACCGGCGTCTCGGCGCCGACGTGATCGCGATCCACTGCGAGCCCGACGGGGCCAACATCAACGACACCTGCGGCTCCACGCACCCCGAGGTCATCGCGGCGGCGGTGACCGAGTACGGGGCCGATGTCGGCCTCGCCCACGACGGGGACGCCGATCGGGTCATCGCGGCGACCGCGACCGGCGAGGAGGTCGACGGCGACGCGATGCTCGCGATCCTCGCCGTCGCCCGCAGCGAGGCCGGGACCCTGCCGGGCAACGCCGTGGTCACGACCGTCATGACCAACCTCGGCTTCAAGCGGGCGATGAACGCGCGCGGGATCGAGGTGCACGAGACCAGGGTCGGTGATCGCTTCGTCCTCGAGGAGATGCGACGACGGGGGCTGGTGCTCGGCGGGGAGCAGAGCGGCCACCTGATCCAGCTCGATCACTCGACCACCGGGGACGGGATCCTCACGGCCGTCAGCCTGCTGTCGGTCGTCCGGGAGCGGGACACCACGTTGGGGGAGCTGGCGCAGGTCGTCGAGCGCCTCCCGCAGGTCCTCGTCAACGTGGACGTCGCCGACAAGGCGGGACTCGACGACGACGAGGCGATCGCGGAGGCCGTCCGCGAGGAGGACGTCCGGCTCGGCGACGACGGTCGCGTGCTGGTCCGGGCCTCGGGTACCGAGCCGGTGGTGCGGGTGATGGTGGAGGCGCTCGACGAGCCGACCGCCAAGGAG
>CAZADJ010000180.1:0-5529 GCA_964483845.1 uncultured Actinomycetota bacterium
ACCTCGCCCTGCTGCGCGAGCATCGCGAGCGTGCAGATGACGATCGACTCGGCGTCGATGCGGAAGTGGCGGCGCAGCGCGGCGCGGGTGTCGGACAGGCCGAACCCGTCGGTGCCGAGGATGCCGTAGTCGCCGGGGATCCAGTCCGCGATCTGCGCGGGCACCGCCTTCATCCAGTCGGTGACCGCGACGTACGGGCCGCGGGTCCCCTCGAGCTGCTGGGTGACGAACGGGACACGTGGTTCGTCGGCGAGCGGGTGGCGGCGGTTCCACGAGTCGCAGGCCATGCCGTCACGGGCGAGCTCGTTCCAGCCGGGACACGACCAGACGTCGGCGGCGACGTCCCAGTCCTCGGCGAGCATGCGCTGGCCCTCCAGGGCGAGGTGGATCGCGGTGCCCGACGTGAGGATCTGCGCGCGGTTGCTCGGTCCCTCGGGAGACCCGGCGTAGCGGTACATCCCGCGGATCACGTGGGTCTCGTTCAGGCCGTCGGGCATCGGCGGCTGGACCACCGGCTCGTTGTAGACGGTCAGGTAGAAGATGACGTCGTCGTCGCCCTCGCCGCTCGCGCCGCCCCCGTACATGCGGCGCAGCCCCTCCTCGACGAGGATCGCGATCTCGTACGCGTAGGCCGGGTCGTAGGCGACCACCGCGGGGTTGGTCGCGGCGAACAGGTGCGATTGGCCGTCCTGGTGCTGGAGACCCTCACCGTTCAGCGTCGTGCGCCCCGCGGTCGCCCCGATCAGGAACCCGCGGGCGCGCTGGTCGGCCGAGGACCAGATCGAGTCCGCGGTGCGCTGGAAGCCGAACATCGAGTAGAAGACGTACACCGGCAGCATCGGCTCGCCGTGCGTGGCGTAGCTGGTCCCCGCCGCGTGGAAGGTCCCGACCGAGCCGGCCTCGGTGATCCCCTCGTGGATGATCTGCCCGTCGACCGCCTCCTTGTAGGTGAGCAGCATCTCGCGGTCGACCGGCTCGTAGGTCTGGCCGTGCGGCGAGTAGATCTTCTGCTTCGGGAACAGCGAGTCCATCCCGAAGGTGCGCGCCTCGTCGGGGATGATCGGCACGAACCGCTCGCCCCACCCCTCGTGGTCCATCAGGTCCTTCAGCAGCCGGACCAACGCCATCGTCGTGGCGACCTCCTGGTTGCCCGACCCCTCCTTCAGCTGGTCGTAGGCGTCGGGCTTCGGCAGCTCGATGGTGGGGTAGTTCACCCGCCGCTGCGGGAGGAACCCGCCGAGCTCGCGGCGGCGCTCCATCATGTACTCGTACTCGTCGGAGTCCTCGCCGGGGTGGATGTAGGGCGGCAGCTCCTCCTCCAGCTCCTCGTCCGAGATGTCGAGGTACAGCCGGTCGCGGAAGGTCTTCAGCCCCTTCACCGACAGCTTCTTCATCTGATGGGTGGCGTTGCGCGCCTCGAAGTCCGGGCCGAGCGTCCACCCCTTGATGGTCTGGGCGAGGATCACGGTCGGCTGCCCGGCCTGCGCGGTCGCCGCCGCGAACGCCGCGTACACCTTGCGGTAGTCGTGCCCGCCCCTGGACAGGCGCTCGAGCTCCTCGTCGGAGAGATCCTCGACCATCGCCTCCAGCCGTGGGTCGACCCCGAAGAAGTGCTCCCGGATGTACGAGCCGGACTCGACGGCGTAGGTCTGGAACTGCCCGTCGGGGGTCTCGTTCATGCGCTTGACGAGCACCCCGTCGGCGTCCTGGGCGAGCAGCGGGTCCCAGTCCCGGCCCCAGACCACCTTGATGACGTTCCAGCCCGCCCCGCGGAAGACCGACTCGAGCTCCTGGATGACCTTGCCGTTGCCACGCACCGGTCCGTCGAGCTGCTGCAGGTTGCAGTTCACCACGAAGATGAGGTTGTCGAGCTCCTCGTAGGACGCGACCGACAGCGCGCCCAGCGCCTCCGGCTCGCGCGTCTCGCCGTCGCCGACGAACGCCCACACCCGCGAGTCGGACGTGTCGGCGATGCCGCGGTTGGCCAGGTACTTGTTGAAGCGCGCCTGGTAGATCGCGTTCAACGGGGACAGGCCCATCGAGACGGTCGGGAACTCCCAGAACTCCGGCATCAGCCGCGGGTGCGGGTACGAGGAGATCCCCCCCGGTGTGGACTCGCGGCGGAAGCTGTCCAGCTGCTCCTCGCTGAGGCGCCCCTCCAGGTACGCGCGGGCGTAGATGCCGGGCGAGGCGTGGCCCTGGATGTAGATGTGGTCGCCGGCGCCGTCGCCGTCCTTGCCGCGGAAGAAGTGGTTGAACCCGACCTCGTACAGCGAGGCCGCCGACGCGTAGGTCGCGATGTGTCCGCCGACGCCGTACTGGAGGTTCGCGCGCGTCACCATCACCGCGGCGTTCCACCGGATGTAGGCGCGGATGCGGCGCTCGATGTGCTCGTCGCCGGGGAACCCCGGTTCCCGCTCGGACGGGATGGTGTTGACGTAGTCCGTGGAGATCAGCGACGGGACCCCCACCTGCTGCTCGCGGGCCCGCTCCAGGAGCTTCAGGACGAGGTAGCGGGCGCGGGACCTCCCGCGTGCCGAGACGACCGCGTCGAGCGACTCGATCCACTCCTCGGTCTCGGTCGGATCGATGTCGGGGATCTGGCTCGGCAGGCCGTCGGTGATGACCTGACGCTGGGGTTGCTGCTCGGCCAAGGCTGGAGCCTCACGTCGCGACTGGCGTCGAGGCTAGACCCGATCGTCGGGACGCGCCCGGCTGGTCGCCGGTGGGGCGTCGGTCAGTCCCACCGCTCCCAGGTCCCCCAGTCGTCGTCCTGCCAGGCCTCCTGCTCGTCGAGGTCGAGGGGGCCGGCCTCGAGCTTCTCCACGTGCGCCGCCGCCTCCTTCCGGGTCGCGAAGGTCGCGACGATCATGTCCTCGTCGGTGTCGACCACCCGGAACCGCGGTGCCGCCGTCACGGGGTGCTCGGCCTGCTCCACCACGAAGCGTCCCACGTGCCCTCCTCCAGCGCATCGTCCCGGTCCACGGCAGCATGGTGCCGTATCCGCACGGCAGGTGGGGTGCGATGAGCGGTGACCGGTGGATGGCGGTCGCGCTGGACGAGGCGCGGGCGGCGGCCGCGCACGACGACGTCCCGATCGGCGCGGTCGTCGTCGGAGCGGACGGCGGTGAGCTGGCCAGGGCGCACAACCGTCGCGAGGTCGACGCCGACCCGACCGCCCACGCCGAGATCCTCGCGCTGCGGGCCGCGGCCGTGCGTCTGGGGACGTGGCGGCTGGACGGCTGCACCCTGTACGTCACCCTCGAGCCGTGCGCGATGTGCGCCGGCGCGCTGGTGCTCGCCCGGGTCGCGCGGCTCGTCTACGGAGCTGACGACCCGAAGGCCGGCGCGGTCGGATCCCTGTACGACATCCCCCGGGATCCGCGCTTGAACCACGGGGTCGAGGTCGTCCGCGGAGCCGACGCCGAGGCCTGCGGCGAGCTCCTGCGGCGCTTCTTCGCGCAGCGGCGCTGAGCCCCGACCTCGCGCCCCACGAGCTCCGGGCTCGGACCGCCTCGGTCACCGCTTCACGGCGATGATGCCCTCCGGGGTCGCGAGCACCACCGTGTCGCGCGCCACGGCCGGTCGGTGGGCGACCCACGCGTCCCGCGGAGCGAAACGCACCGACCACGCTGGTCGGCCGTCGCCGCCGCTGTCGTGCGCGGTCAGGCGGTTGGCGTAGGTCGCGTACACGGTCCCCGACGCCAGGAGCCACGCCGCCGGGGGCTCCACGCGGTACGGGACCGGGGCGCGCCGCTGCGGCTCGAACAGGTTCGGTGAGCGGCGAGCACGACCGGTCGTCGGGTCCAGATCGACCCAGCGGCCCCCGGCGAGGACGAGCAGTCGCAGCTGCTGCACCAGTGGCGGGACGGTGGGGACGTCGAGGTCGTCGCGCGACCAGAGACGCTCGCCGGTGCGGGCGGCGTACCCGGCGATCGAGCCCTCCTCGTCCACCGCGACGACGATCCCGACGTCGATCGTGGAGATCTGCGACCCGACCCACGACCTGCCGGTATCGACCGACCAGCCGTCGTCCCCGCCGCTCAGGTCGACGGCCTCGACCCCGCCGGCGTGGCCGTAGTACAGCAGGTGCTGCAGCCCCCGCCGCTCGACCACCGGGCCGGTCACGGTCCCCTCGATCGGGAACCGCAGCCGTCTGGTCCCGTCGTCGTGGCTCAACCCGACGGCCGTGCCCTCGCCGGCGACGAACACGACCTCGTCGAGCACCTCGAGCGGCCCCTCCGGGACGAAGCTCAGCCCGGTCCGCCACAGCTCCGCACCGGTGGTCGCCGCGTAGGCCCGGATCTCGCTGGCACCGTCAGCCTCGACCGCGACGACGACCAGTCCGCGGCCGGCGGCGGGCGCACCACGGACGAGCCCGTCGACGGTGACGGTCCACGAGCCCTCGCCGCTGGTGAGGTCGAAGGCGTGGACGCCGCTGTCACCGGCGGAGCGGAACGCGGCGTAGCCGTACTCGGCGAACGTCGCCGGTCCGACGAACACCGTCTCGGGGTCGTCCCCCGGGATGCGCCAGAGCTCGCAGCCACGGTGGTCCGAGGTGCACTCGCCGCGCATCGGATCCGTCCAGTTCGGCGCCGCTGCGGGGTCCACGGGGCTCACCTGGTCCGGTTCCGACGTCGTCCGGGCCACCGCGAGGAACCCCGAACCGCCCACGACGACGAGCGCGAGGCCGGCCAGCAGCACCCGGACAGCGGCCGGCCGACCGGCCGGGGCGGGGGCTTCGAGATCCGGCTCGGCGTCCGTGGGGGCGGTGCGCCGATCCGCGCCGCGCCCGGTCCCCGAGCGGATCGGCGTCAGCTGGGCACCGCAGCGGCCGCAGAACCGTGCGTCACGGGCCCCGGTGTCCCGGCCGCACTCGGGGCAGGTCACGAGGGGGTCACCACCGCCCAGGTCGAGCATCGCGTCGGACCTCGAGGGAACCACCTGTGGGACGATCGCGGTAGGGGCGTCTGACGGTGCCGGCTCCCCCGGGGGTCGGGCACGGCGGTTGCCCCCCGTTCGGGCCGGACGTACCCTCGCGCAGCCCGGTGCTCGCGTCGGGGCGCGCGGCACGCGGGACCCGGAGGGATCGCATAGTCCGGCCGAGTGCGCCCGCCTCGAAAGCGGGTAGGCCCGCAAGGGTCTCGAGGGTTCGAATCCCTCTCCCTCCGCGCATACGCTCGGCGGCGCGGCGAGGGCGTACCGTGCCGGCGCACCGCCGTACCAGCTCCGCGTTGCAGCACGACCCAGCAGCACCTGGAGGGTTCGCACAGTCTGGCCGAGTGCGCACGCTTGGAAAGCGTGTAGGCCCGCAAGGGTCTCGAGGGTTCGAATCCCTCACCCTCCGCCACATCCGCCACGGTGCGTGGCCCTCACCGTTCGCCGCGATGACCGTGACGCGGCCGTCTCGAGCGCCCGCCGACGCACGGCCGGCCGAGGGAGCCCCGCCGGGCTCCACCGGCCCGGAGCGGCCGGTGAGGACCAGCGCCCTCGACCTTCCGACATCACGCTGCGTGACGAGCGTCACGC
>CAZADJ010000181.1:0-5325 GCA_964483845.1 uncultured Actinomycetota bacterium
TGCTGCGCTCGACCAGCGTGGCCAGCGACTGGTCCATCGAGACCATGCCGTGCTGGGCGCCGGCCTGGATCGAGCTGTAGATCTGGTGGGTCTTGCCCTCGCGGATGAGGTTCTTCACCGCGGACGTCGCGATCATCACCTCGGTCGCCGGGATCCGCCCCTTGCCGTCGGCGGTCTTCAGCAGCTGCTGGGCGACCACCCCGCGCAGCGCCCCGGAGAGCATCACGCGGATCTGCTCCTGCTGGTGCGGCGGGAACACGTCGATGATGCGGTCCACGGTCTGGGGCGCGTCCTGGGTGTGCAGCGTCCCGAAGACGAGGTGGCCGGTCTCCGCGGCGGTGAGCGCGATCTCGATGGTCTCGAGGTCGCGCATCTCGCCGACGAGGATCACGTCTGGGTCCTGGCGCAGCACGTGCTTCAGCGCCTTCGCGAACCCGTGGGTGTCGGTGCCGACCTCGCGCTGGTTGACGACCGCGCGCTTGTGCGTGTGGAGGAACTCGATCGGGTCCTCGACGGTCATGATGTGCACCGCCCGGTGGCGGTTGATGACGTCGATCAGCGATGCGAGCGTCGTCGACTTCCCCGAGCCGGTCGGGCCGGTGACCAGCACCATCCCACGCGGCATGTAGGCGAACTTCGCCACGTGCTCGGGGATGCCGAGGTCCTCCAGCGGCAGGATCTCGAAGGGGATGACCCGCATCACGGTGCCGAGCGCGTCGCGCTGCTGGAAGACGTTGACGCGGAAGCGGGCGAGGCCCGGCACCGAGTACGACGTGTCCAGCTCGAGCTCGTTCTCGAACACCTCGCGCTGCTTCTGCGTGAGGATGCTGTAGATGATCTTGCGCAGCTCGGTCGGGGTCAGCTCCGGGTAGCCTTCGAGCAGCTCGAGCTCGCCGTGCACGCGGATCGCCGGCGGGATGCCGACCGTGAGGTGCAGGTCGGAGCCCTCCAGGTCGACGAGCGTCTGGAGCAGCTCGTCGAGGTTGATCTCGCTGTCCTCCTCGGCCTCCACCAGCCGGAGCTCCGGCGAGTCCTCCTCGGCCGGGGACGTCGACCTCCCGCCGTTCGAGACCGGTGCGCCGGCGTCGCCGACCACGTCGTCGGCCGCCACCGGCACGCCCTCGTCGTCGGGCAGGTGGCTGATCGCCTCCCGGATCGCGCCACGGGGGGCCAGCGCCAGGCGGACCGGTAGCCCGGTCGCGGACTGGATGCGCTCCTTCGCGGCGGTGTTGCCGGGGTTGGAGACCGCGACGACCAGCTCGTCACCCTCGCCGAAGGCGACCGGCAGGCCCTCGACCTCCTGCGCGAGCGCGCGGTCGATCATCCCGGCGGCGTGCTCGTCCACCGCGCCACCGCCGACGTCGACGAACTCCAAGCCGACCTCGATGGCCAGCGCGCGCATCAGGTCGTCCTCGCGGGCGTAGCCGAGCTCCAGCAGCGCCTTGCCGAGGCTGACTCCGGCGTCACGCCGGCGCTCCTCCGCCTCGCTCAGCTGCTCCTCGTCGACCACACCCTGTTCGATCAGGATGCTCGAGAGCGTCCTCGCCATGTCGTTCCCGTCCTCGTCGTGGGGCGGCGCGTGACCACCGCCGCGCTCGTTGGTAGTTGTCGGCGCTCCACGGCCCCGACTTCAGTCGGAGTCCCTGATCCTGTCGCTCGAGTAGCGCCAGCGGTAGCGACGCCGAGCCTGTCGCCCGATCAGCTCCAGCGGTCTCGACACCGGGCTAGACGACGACCCGGCCGATCTCCTCGATGGTCGTGTCGCCGCGGAGGACCTTCTGCAGCCCGTCCTGGCGCAGCGTCAGCATCCCCTGCTTCACCGCGAGGCGCTTGATCTCGTCGGAGGAGGCGCGCTCGACGGTGAGCCGCTCGATGTCCTCGGTCACGGTCATGATCTCGTGGATCGCGAGCCGCCCGCGGTACCCGGTGTCCCCGCAGACCCCGCATCCGACGGCGCGGTAGATCTCGGGCTCCTGGGCGACGACGGTCTCGTCGAAGCCGGCCTCCCGCAGGGTGGCCTCCAGGGGCGTGTAGGCCTCCTTGCACTTGTCGCAGAGCTGCCTGGCGAGACGCTGCGCGAGCACGCAGTCGACGGCGGAGCCGACCAGGAACGGCTCCACCCCCATCTCGGTGAGCCGGGTGATGGCCGCGGCCGCGTCGTTGGTGTGGAGGGTCGTGAGCACGAGGTGCCCGGTGAGCGAGGCCTCCACCGCGATCTTCGCCGTCTCCGCGTCACGGGTCTCGCCGACGAGCACGATGTCGGGGTCCTGGCGCAGGATCGAGCGCAGGGACCGCGCGAAGGTCAGGCCCGCCTTCGGGTTCATCTGGACCTGGTTGATGCCGGGGAGGCGGTACTCGACCGGGTCCTCGGTCGTGACGATGTTGACGTCCTCGGCGTTCAGGATGTTCAGCGTCGCGTACAGGGTGGTGGACTTCCCCGAACCGGTCGGGCCGGTGACCAGGATCATCCCGTACGGCTTGGTGTACGACTCCTCGTAGCGCTCGAAGTTCTCCGGGAGGAAGCCGAGGTCCTTCAGCTCGAGCATCACCGAGGTCTTGTCGAGGATGCGCATCACGACCTTCTCCCCGTGGACGGTCGGCAGCGTCGAGACACGCAGGTCGATCGGCTTGCCGCCGATGACCAGCCCGATGCGCCCGTCCTGGGGCACGCGACGCTCGGCGATGTCCATCTCCGCCATGATCTTGAGCCGGGAGGTGACCCCGGCCTGGATGCTGCGGGGGCTGCGCATCACCTCGTGGAGCACCCCGTCGATGCGGTAGCGGACGCGGACGTCCTTCTCCCCCGGTTCGATGTGGATGTCCGACGCGCGGTCGTGGACCGCCTGCGAGATGAGGAGGTTGACGAACTTGACGATCGGCGCGTCCTCGGTCACCGACCGGAGGTTGTCGAGATCCTCCGCCTCGTCCTCGTCGTCGAGGTCCTCGATGACCTCGCCGAGCTCCTCGCTGCGACGGTGGTGGCGGTTGATCGCCGTCTCGATGTCGGCGCGGGTCGCGACGACCGCGCGCACCTCCGAGCCGGTGATGGTGCGGATGTCGTCCAGCGCGAAGACGTTCGCCGGGTCGGAGACCGCGACGACCAGCCGGTTGTCCTCGAAGGCGATGGGGATGGCGTGGTAGCGGCGGGCGACGGACTCGCCGACCAGCGTCGCGGCGCTCGCGTCGATCGGGTACTCGGTCAGGTCGACGAACTCCATGCCGATCTGGCCGGAGAGCACGCGCAGGAGGTCGCGCTCGGTGACGGACCCGCGTTCGAGGAGGATGCGCCCGAGGGACTTGCCGGTGCGCCGGTGGGCCTCCTCGGCCTCATGCAGCTCGCTCTCCGCGATGATCTCGCGGTCGAGCAGGACGCGCCCGAGCTCGCTCACGTGGCCGCCCCCGTCCCCATCCGGGGTCGGGGCGTCGCTGGCCGCGGAACGGCCAGCGATGCGTTCGGCCAGTCCCACCGTCGTCGCTCTCCCCTCGGCTCGCGCCGGTAGACCGGACCGGCGTGACGCCGGTCCCCGGTCACCACTGTTGGGTCGGCAGCCACCGACCGTGGCTTGAACAACACGCTGCGCACCTTACCGACCGCCGGTGCGCGCTACGCGCACCTCCGATCGGCAGCTCAGCGGGTGAGCGCCGCGAGCGCGACGGCCGACATCGTCGCGACCGGCGCGTCGTGGCCCGTCCACCGACGGTAGCTGGCCGCAGCCTGGGCGACGAGCATCCCGAGGCCGTGGGCGGTCTCCGCGCCGGCGTCCTCCGCGTCGCGCAGGAACGAGGTGTCGGGCGGCGCGTACACGAGATCGTAGGCGATCTGGCCCGGTCGCAGGGCGTGGAACGCCTCCGGTAGACGCTCGCCGTCCATCCCCAGCGGGGTCGCGTTCACGATCAGCGTCGCTGCCGCCACGCTGTCCTCGACCGCTGCCGTGTCGGCGAGGTCCACGGCCGCCGACGCCCCCGCGCCCGCCTCCGTCGCGAGATCGGCGAGGTCCCCCGCCGCCTCCGGTCGGCGCCCGACGAACGTGACCGGCAGCCCGAGCCGACCGAGCGCGACCGCGCAGGCACGGGCGGCGCCGCCGGTGCCCAGCACCACGGTGGCCGCCCCGGTGGGCACGCCGAGCTCGTCACGGAGCACCTCGAGCAGCCCGATCGCGTCGGTGTTGTCCCCGACGAGGCCGTCGCCACCCCACGTCAGGGTGTTCACGGCGCCGACCAGGCGTGCCTCCTCGGTCAGCCGGTCACAGAGCGCCACCACCGCCCGCTTGTGGGGGACGGTGACGTTCGCGCCGACCGCCTCGACCTGTCCGAGCGCGTCCACCACCTCCGCCAGCGCCTCCGGCGGGGTCGGGAGCGCGAGGTAGACGAGGTCGAGTTCCTGCTCGCGGAAGGCCGCGTTGTGTATCAGCGGCGAGAGCGAGTGCCGGGCAGGCCAGCCGAGCAGCGCCACGAGCCGCGTCGTCGCCGTCGGCCATCCGGCGGCAGAGGTCCGCTCCCCGACGACGTCAGACACCGTCGTCCGCCGTCGGCGCCGCGTCGGCACCCACGGTCAGGAGCCGTCACGCATCGTCCGCGTCTCCGTCGTCCGTCTCCCCGTCGTCCGTGTCCCCGTCGTCAGCGTCCTCCTCGACCGGCTCCCCCTCCTCGATCTCGGCGTCGTCCTGCAGCTCACGCAGCCGCTGGACGTTGCGTTGGTGCTCCTCGAAGGTCTCGGCGAACTCGTGGCGCCCGTCCTCGTCCACCTTCACGTAGTACAGGTAGTCGTGGTCCTCCGGCTGGTAGGCGGCCTCGATCGCCGCGCGACCGGCCCCGCCGATCGGGGTCGGCGGCAAGCCGTCGACCTCGTAGAGGTTGTACGGCGAGTCGATCCGGCGGATCTCGCCGCGCACCCGCTCGCCGCGGACGTCGGCCGCGTACAGCAGCGCCGCGTCCATCTCGAGCCGCGCGCCCGCCTCCAGGCGGTTGTAGATGACCCCGGAGATGGTCGGACGCTCCTCGGCGACCGCCGCCTCGCGCTCGATCAGACTGGCGACGATCAGCATCTCGTAGCGCTCCAGGCCACGGTCGGCGGCCGCCTCCTCCCACTCCTCGGGGACGCCGTCCAGGACCGCTTCGAGCTGGTCGACCATGCGCTGCAGGATGTCGCGGGCGCTCGCGTCGTCCGCGACCTCGTACGTCTCGGGGAAGAAGAGCCCCTCGTACGGCTCGCGGACGCCCTCGGCGCCCTCCGGCGGCGTGAACCACCCCGGGACGTCGAGCTCGCCGCCGTCGATGACCCCGCGGTACTCGTCAACCGTGTACGGGGTCTGGTCGGCGAGGCGG
>CAZADJ010000182.1:0-5325 GCA_964483845.1 uncultured Actinomycetota bacterium
TGCTGCGCTCGACCAGCGTGGCCAGCGACTGGTCCATCGAGACCATGCCGTGCTGCGCGCCGGCCTGGATCGAGCTGTAGATCTGGTGGGTCTTGCCCTCGCGGATGAGGTTCTTCACCGCGGACGTCGCGATCATCACCTCGGTCGCCGGGATCCGCCCCTTGCCGTCGGCGGTCTTCAGCAGCTGCTGGGCGACCACCCCGCGCAGCGCCCCGGAGAGCATCACGCGGATCTGCTCCTGCTGGTGCGGCGGGAACACGTCGATGATGCGGTCCACGGTCTGGGGCGCGTCCTGGGTGTGCAGCGTCCCGAAGACGAGGTGGCCGGTCTCCGCGGCGGTGAGCGCGATCTCGATGGTCTCGAGGTCGCGCATCTCGCCGACGAGGATCACGTCTGGGTCCTGGCGCAGCACGTGCTTCAGCGCCTTCGCGAACCCGTGGGTGTCGGTGCCGACCTCGCGCTGGTTGACGACCGCGCGCTTGTGCGTGTGGAGGAACTCGATCGGGTCCTCGACGGTCATGATGTGCACCGCCCGGTGGCGGTTGATGACGTCGATCAGCGATGCGAGCGTCGTCGACTTCCCCGAGCCGGTCGGGCCGGTGACCAGCACCATCCCACGCGGCATGTAGGCGAACTTCGCCACGTGCTCGGGGATGCCGAGGTCCTCCAGCGGCAGGATCTCGAAGGGGATGACCCGCATCACGGTGCCGAGCGCGTCGCGCTGCTGGAAGACGTTGACGCGGAAGCGGGCGAGGCCCGGCACCGAGTACGACGTGTCCAGCTCGAGCTCGTTCTCGAACACCTCGCGCTGCTTCTGCGTGAGGATGCTGTAGATGATCTTGCGCAGCTCGGTCGGGGTCAGCTCCGGGTAGCCTTCGAGCAGCTCGAGCTCGCCGTGCACGCGGATCGCCGGCGGGATGCCGACCGTGAGGTGCAGGTCGGAGCCCTCCAGGTCGACGAGCGTCTGGAGCAGCTCGTCGAGGTTGATCTCGCTGTCCTCCTCGGCCTCCACCAGCCGGAGCTCCGGCGAGTCCTCCTCGGCCGGGGACGTCGACCTCCCGCCGTTCGAGACCGGTGCGCCGGCGTCGCCGACCACGTCGTCGGCCGCCACCGGCACGCCCTCGTCGTCGGGCAGGTGGCTGATCGCCTCCCGGATCGCGCCACGGGGGGCCAGCGCCAGGCGGACCGGTAGCCCGGTCGCGGACTGGATGCGCTCCTTCGCGGCGGTGTTGCCGGGGTTGGAGACCGCGACGACCAGCTCGTCACCCTCGCCGAAGGCGACCGGCAGGCCCTCGACCTCCTGCGCGAGCGCGCGGTCGATCATCCCGGCGGCGTGCTCGTCCACCGCGCCACCGCCGACGTCGACGAACTCCAAGCCGACCTCGATGGCCAGCGCGCGCATCAGGTCGTCCTCGCGGGCGTAGCCGAGCTCCAGCAGCGCCTTGCCGAGGCTGACTCCGGCGTCACGCCGGCGCTCCTCCGCCTCGCTCAGCTGCTCCTCGTCGACCACACCCTGTTCGATCAGGATGCTCGAGAGCGTCCTCGCCATGTCGTTCCCGTCCTCGTCGTGGGGCGGCGCGTGACCACCGCCGCGCTCGTTGGTAGTTGTCGGCGCTCCACGGCCCCGACTTCAGTCGGAGTCCCTGATCCTGTCGCTCGAGTAGCGCCAGCGGTAGCGACGCCGAGCCTGTCGCCCGATCAGCTCCAGCGGTCTCGACACCGGGCTAGACGACGACCCGGCCGATCTCCTCGATGGTCGTGTCGCCGCGGAGGACCTTCTGCAGCCCGTCCTGGCGCAGCGTCAGCATCCCCTGCTTCACCGCGAGGCGCTTGATCTCGTCGGAGGAGGCGCGCTCGACGGTGAGCCGCTCGATGTCCTCGGTCACGGTCATGATCTCGTGGATCGCGAGCCGCCCGCGGTACCCGGTGTCCCCGCAGACCCCGCATCCGACGGCGCGGTAGATCTCGGGCTCCTGGGCGACGACGGTCTCGTCGAAGCCGGCCTCCCGCAGGGTGGCCTCCAGGGGCGTGTAGGCCTCCTTGCACTTGTCGCAGAGCTGCCTGGCGAGACGCTGCGCGAGCACGCAGTCGACGGCGGAGCCGACCAGGAACGGCTCCACCCCCATCTCGGTGAGCCGGGTGATGGCCGCGGCCGCGTCGTTGGTGTGGAGGGTCGTGAGCACGAGGTGCCCGGTGAGCGAGGCCTCCACCGCGATCTTCGCCGTCTCCGCGTCACGGGTCTCGCCGACGAGCACGATGTCGGGGTCCTGGCGCAGGATCGAGCGCAGGGACCGCGCGAAGGTCAGGCCCGCCTTCGGGTTCATCTGGACCTGGTTGATGCCGGGGAGGCGGTACTCGACCGGGTCCTCGGTCGTGACGATGTTGACGTCCTCGGCGTTCAGGATGTTCAGCGTCGCGTACAGGGTGGTGGACTTCCCCGAACCGGTCGGGCCGGTGACCAGGATCATCCCGTACGGCTTGGTGTACGACTCCTCGTAGCGCTCGAAGTTCTCCGGGAGGAAGCCGAGGTCCTTCAGCTCGAGCATCACCGAGGTCTTGTCGAGGATGCGCATCACGACCTTCTCCCCGTGGACGGTCGGCAGCGTCGAGACACGCAGGTCGATCGGCTTGCCGCCGATGACCAGCCCGATGCGCCCGTCCTGGGGCACGCGACGCTCGGCGATGTCCATCTCCGCCATGATCTTGAGCCGGGAGGTGACCCCGGCCTGGATGCTGCGGGGGCTGCGCATCACCTCGTGGAGCACCCCGTCGATGCGGTAGCGGACGCGGACGTCCTTCTCCCCCGGTTCGATGTGGATGTCCGACGCGCGGTCGTGGACCGCCTGCGAGATGAGGAGGTTGACGAACTTGACGATCGGCGCGTCCTCGGTCACCGACCGGAGGTTGTCGAGATCCTCCGCCTCGTCCTCGTCGTCGAGGTCCTCGATGACCTCGCCGAGCTCCTCGCTGCGACGGTGGTGGCGGTTGATCGCCGTCTCGATGTCGGCGCGGGTCGCGACGACCGCGCGCACCTCCGAGCCGGTGATGGTGCGGATGTCGTCCAGCGCGAAGACGTTCGCCGGGTCGGAGACCGCGACGACCAGCCGGTTGTCCTCGAAGGCGATGGGGATGGCGTGGTAGCGGCGGGCGACGGACTCGCCGACCAGCGTCGCGGCGCTCGCGTCGATCGGGTACTCGGTCAGGTCGACGAACTCCATGCCGATCTGGCCGGAGAGCACGCGCAGGAGGTCGCGCTCGGTGACGGACCCGCGTTCGAGGAGGATGCGCCCGAGGGACTTGCCGGTGCGCCGGTGGGCCTCCTCGGCCTCATGCAGCTCGCTCTCCGCGATGATCTCGCGGTCGAGCAGGACGCGCCCGAGCTCGCTCACGTGGCCGCCCCCGTCCCCATCCGGGGTCGGGGCGTCGCTGGCCGCGGAACGGCCAGCGATGCGTTCGGCCAGTCCCACCGTCGTCGCTCTCCCCTCGGCTCGCGCCGGTAGACCGGACCGGCGTGACGCCGGTCCCCGGTCACCACTGTTGGGTCGGCAGCCACCGACCGTGGCTTGAACAACACGCTGCGCACCTTACCGACCGCCGGTGCGCGCTACGCGCACCTCCGATCGGCAGCTCAGCGGGTGAGCGCCGCGAGCGCGACGGCCGACATCGTCGCGACCGGCGCGTCGTGGCCCGTCCACCGACGGTAGCTGGCCGCAGCCTGGGCGACGAGCATCCCGAGGCCGTGGGCGGTCTCCGCGCCGGCGTCCTCCGCGTCGCGCAGGAACGAGGTGTCGGGCGGCGCGTACACGAGATCGTAGGCGATCTGGCCCGGTCGCAGGGCGTGGAACGCCTCCGGTAGACGCTCGCCGTCCATCCCCAGCGGGGTCGCGTTCACGATCAGCGTCGCTGCCGCCACGCTGTCCTCGACCGCTGCCGTGTCGGCGAGGTCCACGGCCGCCGACGCCCCCGCGCCCGCCTCCGTCGCGAGATCGGCGAGGTCCCCCGCCGCCTCCGGTCGGCGCCCGACGAACGTGACCGGCAGCCCGAGCCGACCGAGCGCGACCGCGCAGGCACGGGCGGCGCCGCCGGTGCCCAGCACCACGGTGGCCGCCCCGGTGGGCACGCCGAGCTCGTCACGGAGCACCTCGAGCAGCCCGATCGCGTCGGTGTTGTCCCCGACGAGGCCGTCGCCACCCCACGTCAGGGTGTTCACGGCGCCGACCAGGCGTGCCTCCTCGGTCAGCCGGTCACAGAGCGCCACCACCGCCCGCTTGTGGGGGACGGTGACGTTCGCGCCGACCGCCTCGACCTGTCCGAGCGCGTCCACCACCTCCGCCAGCGCCTCCGGCGGGGTCGGGAGCGCGAGGTAGACGAGGTCGAGTTCCTGCTCGCGGAAGGCCGCGTTGTGTATCAGCGGCGAGAGCGAGTGCCGGGCAGGCCAGCCGAGCAGCGCCACGAGCCGCGTCGTCGCCGTCGGCCATCCGGCGGCAGAGGTCCGCTCCCCGACGACGTCAGACACCGTCGTCCGCCGTCGGCGCCGCGTCGGCACCCACGGTCAGGAGCCGTCACGCATCGTCCGCGTCTCCGTCGTCCGTCTCCCCGTCGTCCGTGTCCCCGTCGTCAGCGTCCTCCTCGACCGGCTCCCCCTCCTCGATCTCGGCGTCGTCCTGCAGCTCACGCAGCCGCTGGACGTTGCGTTGGTGCTCCTCGAAGGTCTCGGCGAACTCGTGGCGCCCGTCCTCGTCCACCTTCACGTAGTAGAGGTAGTCGTGGTCCTCGGGCTCGTAGGCGGCCTCGATCGCCGCGCGACCTGCCCCCCCGATGGGGGTCGGCGGCAGCCCGTCGACCTCGTAGAGGTTGTACGGCGAGTCGATCTCGCGGATCTCACCGCGCACCCGCTCGCCGCGCACGTTCGCCGCGTACAGCAGCGCGGCGTCCATCTCGAGGCGCGCACCGGCCTCCAGACGGTTGTAGATCACGCCGGAGATGGTCGGACGCTCCTCGGTGACCGCCGCCTCGCGCTCGATCAGGCTGGCGATGATCAGCGTCTCGTAGCGGTCCAGGCCGCGGTCGGTGGCCGCCTCGTCCCACTCGTCGGGGATGCCGTCGAAGACCGCGTCGAGCTGGTCCACCATGCGTTGGAGGATCTCGCGCGCGGTCGCATCGTCGCTGACCTCGTAGGTCTCGGGGAAGAACAGGCCCTCGTGGGGTTCGCGCACGTCCGCGACGTCCTCCGGCGGGGTGAACCAGTCGGGGACGTCGAGCTCGCCGCCGTCGATGACCCCGCGGTACTCGTCAACCGTGTACGGGGTCTGGTCGGCGAGGCGG
>CAZADJ010000183.1:0-2233 GCA_964483845.1 uncultured Actinomycetota bacterium
CGGACGACACCGCCCGGGGTGCTGCCGGCGTGGCACCCTCGCTCTCGTCCGCAGGGGAGGGAGCGCATGGCCGCCGATCTGGAGGGCCTCACCAAGACGTCGCTGTTCGGCGTCCACGAGCAGTACGGGGCGCGGATGGGCGACTTCGCCGGCTGGGCGGTGCCGATCGAGTACGAGGGGACCCTCGCCGAGCACCGGGCGGTGCGCGACGACCTCGGTGTGTTCGACGTCTCCCACCTCGGGACGCTGACCGTGAACGGCGACGCGGCCGCGGACGTGGTCGCGGCGACGTTCACCAACGACCCCGCCCGGCTCGAAGACGGGTCGGCGCAGTACACGCTCTGTTGCGACGAGAGCGGCGGGATCGTCGACGACCTGATCGTCTACCGCCTGGGGGCCGACCGCTTCGTCGCGGTCCCGAACGCCGCCAACACCCTCGCGGTCCACCGGGCACTCGACGACGCCGCCGGCAGCCGCGACGCCTACGTCGAGGACGTGTCCCGTCGGTACGCGATCATCGCCGTGCAGGGTCCGCGGGCCCTCGACGTCGCTGGCACGCTGTTCCCCGGGGCGCGCGGGCTCGGCTACATGGAGGTGACCGAGCTCCACCTCGGGCCCTCGGACACCGGGTGGCTCGCCCGCACGGGCTACACGGGCGAGCGCGGGGTCGAGGTGATCGTCCCGGCGCTCGACGCACCCGGGGTCTTCCGCGAGCTGATCGACGACCACGACGCCACCCCCGCCGGCCTCGGCGCGCGGGACACCCTCCGTCTGGAGATGGGCTACCCGCTCCACGGCCAGGACCTCACCCCCGAGACCGACCCGTTCGAGGCGCGCCTGTCGTGGGCGGTGGTCCTGGACCGCGACGACTTCCGCGGTGCGCCGGCGCTCCGGGAGCGTGCCGACGACGACCCGGCGAGTCTGCTCCGGGGTCTGCGCGCCGTCGGCCGGGGGATCCCGCGGCCGGAGATGCGTGTGCTCCGTGACGGGCGCCAGATCGGGTCGGTCACGTCGGGGACGTTCTCGCCGACCCTGCGCACCGGCATCGGGCTCGCCTACCTCGAACGCGGGACGACACCCGGCGACGAGGTGGTCGTCGACGTCCGCGGCACCGAGCGCCCCTTCGCGGTCGTGACGCCACCGTTCATCGATGCCGACCCTCGCCGGTGACCGCGGAGCGGGGCGACGAACGGACGGTACGGGGCGGTGCGCGTCGCGCGCGAGGGGCCCAAAGTTGACCTCGAGACGCTGCCGACGCACGTAGCGACGATCAGGAGGGCGATGTGAGCTTCGCGAGCAAGGTCAAGGGACTGGGGCTCCTCCTCGTGGGAGCCGCCGGGGGCGCGGCGCTCTCGTACTTCCTCGACCCGGAGCGGGGTCGGGCGCGACGCGCGCTGGCCTCCGACCAGATCGAGGCGGCCGTCCGCGACGGACTTGACGAGATCGAGCGGCGCGCCGACTACCACAGCGGCCAGCTCGAGGGGGCGATCGCCGAGGCGACCGACGTCGGTGAGACGCCCGCCCCCGACGACCGCACCCTGAAGGATCGGGTGGAGAGCGAGGTGCTCGGTCGTGAGGGCGTGCCGAAGGGGGCGATCGTCGTCCACGCGGAGCGTGGCGTCGTCCAGCTCCGCGGTGAGGTGGACCACCAGGAGATCATCGATGAGGTGGCGCGCGCCACCCGGGACGTCGACGGCGTCCGCGCGGTCGAGAACCTGCTGCACCTGCCCGGCCAGCCCGAGCCCGCGACCGCCGGCGCGCGCGGCGCCGGGACCGGGGCCTGAGCTCGAGCGGTCGGCCGAGCGACGGACGGAGACGCCGTGGCCACCAAGCGACTCGCCCGCTTCAACGTCATCGGGGCGTTCGACGGCCTCGAGGCGGCGACCGACGCGCTCGACCGGCTCCGGGAGGAGGAGGTCCCCGACGGCGAGCTCTCGCTGCTCAGCCGGGAGAAGGAGATGCGTCCCGGCGGGGGCGGTCCCAGGGAGGCGCAGGCGACCGGTGCCAGCGGCCTCGCGAGAGGCGCCCTGGCGGGGATCGGTGCGGGCGGGGCGACCGGCGGCGCCCTCGGCGCCCTGGCCGGGGTCGGGGTGGCCGCGGTCCCGGGACTCGGACTCGCGGTCGGTGCTGCGGCCCTCTACGGGGCGGTCTCGGGGGCGGCGGTCGGCCACATCACGGGCGGGCTGATCGGCGCGGAGGCCGGAGCGCGCAAGTCGATGATGTGGGAGCAGAC
>CAZADJ010000183.1:2333-5317 GCA_964483845.1 uncultured Actinomycetota bacterium
GGGGTCACGTCACCCGCGTCGCCGGGCGCTCAGCGGCTCACCATCCCAGTCCGAGGATCGCGAGCCCGATCGATACCCCCGGGATCGTGGTGATCGCGGCGGCCGCCAGCGCGGACCGACGGTCCATGGTCAGCAGCGGGAGCAGCGCGTCGCCGTCCTGGCTCAACGCGTTCGCGACCAGCATCGCGAGGGGCACCGCCCCCTGCGTGTACAGGCCGGTCAGGAGGATCTGCGGACCGCAGCTCGGGGCGAGCCCCACGAGCGCGCCGGCGAGCACCCCCGGGATCCCGACGGCCGGGAGCGCGCCGGGGTCGAGCGCCGGGACGAGCAGCACCGCCTCGAAGACGACGAAGGCGAGGATCACCCAGGACGTCACGGACGCGGTCTCGCGGGCGCACGAGCGCAGGACCCCCCACGCCGTGGTCGGGGCGGGTCCGCCGTCGGCGTGACGCCCGAGCAGCGCCAGTGAGACCATGACGAGCGCGCCCGGCGTCCCGACGGCGAGCACCGGATCGACCCCGAACCAGCCGCCCTCCGGGAGGAACTGGCCGACGTGGGGGACGGCGACGACGAGCCCGCCGAGCACCAGGCCCCAGAACCCGAGCAGCGCCGGGGAGGGGGAGCGCACCGCCAGGGTGCGCCCGGTCAGGCCCAGCTCGGCCGCGGCCGCCCCGACCGTGGACCGCACCGGACGGGGTGCCACGGGCGCTATCGGCTCCGCGCGCGGCGCCGGCTCGGTGCGCGGGGTGAACCCGGCGAGATCGACGAGTGTCCCGCACGCTGCACCGACGACGAAGAGGACGCCGTGGAGCGCAGCGGCGGTCGCCGGCTCCGCGGCCAGCAGGACGAAGGAGGAATCGCCCATGGTCGCGACCAGCGCGGCGACGACCGTCCCGAACGACACCGCGCCCCGCGTGTACAGGGGCATCACGACGATCGCCCCACCGCAGCCCGGCACCACTCCGAGCGCCGCCCCTGCGACCGGCCCGAGGTGGCGGTGGTGTGCCAGCCAGCGCTCGGCACGACCGCCGGTGGCCCACTGGATCAGCCCGAAGGCCGCGAGCATCACCGCCACGAAGACGCCGACCTCGAGGAACGCTTCCGCGGCCGGTCGCACGACGAGATCCACCGGTCCCACGTCCTCCCACGACGGCCGGATCGTTTACGACGTAACGGCGAACGTTAACACGTCGCGGGCGTCGGCCCCCGCGGGCCGCGCTTCCGGGCCGCGACCTCCCGACCCGTCTAGAGCCTGGTCAGCACCCGATCGCGGTTGAACGTGCGTGCTCCGAGCGCGACGATGAGGCCGTCCACGACGAACAGCCCGGCGCCGATCAGGACCAGGTCGGCCGTGTCGAGCAGGACCGCGCCGCCGAACTGGCCTATCACCAGCGCCACCAGCGGCAGCGCGATCAGCCCGCCGGTCTGCGCGGCGGCCTGGAACGTCGACACGCGGCTCGAGACCACCACCATGGTGGCCAGCCCGAGGATCGCGACCGCCGGCGCGACCCACAGGGCGAGCACGGTCCACAGCACGTTCGGGAAGAGGCTCACCCCGATGGTGGCGGCGGCGACCCGGTCGGCCACGACCCCGTACACCACCGCACCGACGATCGAGACGGTGACCGCCGGGACGACCGCGCCGAGCGCCTTCCCGACGAACAGCTCGACGTCCGTCGTCGGGGTGTGCAGGAGGGCCTCGATCGTGCCGCGCTCCTTCTCGCCTGCGAAGCTGTCGGCGGCGATCACGCTCGCGACCATCACGGGGACGAACAGGTACAGGGGGGCGGTCAGGTAGACGAGCGCGAAGACCATCCACCGGTGGTCCTCGGGGTAGCCGGCGAGGACGGACGCCACGCTCGGCGGCGCGCTCGCGACGAGCGGCTCGAAACCCCGCGCCCCGGCGGTCACGTCCACCCCGACGATCCCGAAGAGCAGCGGGATCCCGACGAGCAGCACCACGGGGACGAGGATGAGCGGGACCATCACCCCCTTGTTCGTCAGCGCGCTCCGTACGTCCCGCGCCGCGATCGCCCGCACGACCGGCCACCTCATCGAGCATCCCCGTGGAGCGCGAAGTAGATCTGCTCGAGCGACGGCTCCACCGGACGGACCGCGTGGACGCGGGCACCCGCGGCGACGAGCCCGGCGACGAGGTCGGGAACGCGGCCCCGGTCGAGACCGTCGACCTCGGCGACGCCGTCATGCCAGGTGACCGCGGCCCCCGGATCGAGACGTGTGAGGACTGCGCGGATCGCGGTCCGGCCCTCCTCGTCCACGGCGACCCGGACCCTGGTGGGACCGGACACGCGATCACGGAGGTCGGCGGGGGTGCCGACGGCGAGGAGCCGTCCGTTCTCCAGCACGGCGACACGGTCGCAGAGCTCGGCCGCCTCCACCAGGTTGTGCGTGCTCAGCACCACCGTCCGGCCGCGCTCGCGGGCGGTGCGATCGACGAGGTCGCGCACCTGGCGGGCGCCGACCGGATCCAGCGCCGCCGTCGGCTCGTCGAGCAGCAGCAGCACCGGGTCGTGGAGGATCGTGCGGGCGAAGGCCAGTCGCTGGCGCATCCCCCTGCTGAACGACCCCACGGGACGGCCCTCGAGGCCCGTCAGGTCGAACGTCGTGAGCACCTCATCGATGCGCTCGGTCGGCACGCCGAACAGGGTGGCGTGGAAGGCGAGGTTGCGCCGGGCCGTGCTGCGCAGGTCCAGCGACGGCGACTCCGTCAGCACGCCGGTCCGCCGTCGCAGCGTGGGTCCGTCCGACCAGGGGTCGACGCCGAGGACCGTTGCCGAGCCGCTCGTCGGACGCAGGACCCCGTTGACGAGGCGGATCGTGGTCGTCTTGCCCGCCCCGTTGTGTCCCAGCAGCCCGAGGACCTCGCCCGGTGCGGCCTCCAGGTCCAGCCCGTCCACCGCGACCGTCCCGCCGAAGCGCCGCGTCAGCCCACGGATCCGGAAGGTGGGGGAGGCGCCGCTCTG
>CAZADJ010000184.1:0-1951 GCA_964483845.1 uncultured Actinomycetota bacterium
GGGGCGCGGTGATGCGGTGCTCCATCTTCATCGCCTCCACGGTGACGAGGAGGTCCCCGGCGGCGACCTCGTCGCCCTCCACGACGGCGAGCGCGACCACGGAGCCGGGCATCGGGGCCAGCGTGGCACCCGGCGCCTCGTCGATCCCGGCCCGGGGGAAGCGCGCCACCTCCGCGAGCGTGACCTGTGCGGACGGCATCGCGACGTGGACGTCGGTGCGCCCGGAGACCGCGTCGGTGGCGGTCGAGACGTCGGCGGCGAGGCGCCGGCCGTCGACCTCGAGCACGTCGCCGTCGCGGCGGACCCGGTGGTCGTGCTCCTCGTCGATCACGACCAGCCAGGTGCCGTCGCGTTCCAGGCGGTAGTGGACGGTGATCTCGCGATCGGCGTGGCGGTAGCGGATGCGCTGGTCGTGGGCGCGGCTGTTGCGCCACCCGGAGGGGACGGTGGCCTGGACACGTCTGTCGGCGCGTCGCCGTCGCTCGCCGTGGAGGGCGGCGACGATCGCGGCGTCGTCGACCGTCCGGCGTGGTGGCGGGAACGTGCGGTCCTCGGGGGTGGGGAAGCGTTCGTCGAGGAACGCGGTGGTGGTGTCGCCGCCGAGGAACGTCTCGTCGCGGAGGATCGCGACGAGCAGCTCCCGGTTCGTGCTGACGCCGTGAACGATCGTGCGATCGAGTGCGCGAGCGAGGCGACGGGCGGCCTCGTCGCGGGTCGGTGCGTGGGCGATGACCTTCGCGAGCATCGGGTCGTAGTGGGGGGAGATCTCCGTGCCGGTCTCCACCCCCGCGTCCCAGCGGATCCCCTGGGCCCGGTAGGGAGCGAAGCGGTGGAGGGTGCCGGTGGCCGGGAGGTAGTCGTTGGCGGGGTCCTCGGCGTACAGGCGCACCTCGATCGCGTGACCCCGCTGGACGAGGTCGTCCTGCGCGAACGGCACGCGCTGGCCGGCCGCGACCTGCAGCTGGAGGCGGACCAGGTCGATCCGCGGTTCCGCGGAACCGCCCACAGGCTCCGCCGAGTCGTCCCCAACCGGTTCCGCGGGACCGCGCACGCGGACGACCTCCTCGGTGACGGGGTGTTCGACCTGGAGGCGGGTGTTCATCTCGAGGAAGTGGAACGAGCCCTGCCCGTCGAGGATGAACTCGACCGTCCCGGCGTTGTCGTAGCCGATCGCGCGGGCGGCGGTGACGGCCGCGTCGCCCATCTCCTTGCGCAACTGCGGCGTGAGCGCGGTGGACGGCGTCTCCTCGACGACCTTCTGGTGGCGGCGCTGGATCGAGCACTCGCGCTCGAACAGGTGCACCACCGCCCCGTGCCGATCGCCGAGGACCTGCACCTCGACGTGGCGTGGACGGGTGACGTAGCGCTCGAGGAAGACGCGGTCGTCACCGAACGCCCCGCCCGCCTCGCGTCGAGCGGCCGCGACCTCGTCGGTGAGGTCGCTCGCGTCGCGGACGATGCGCATCCCCTTGCCGCCACCGCCAGCGGTCGCCTTCACCATCAGCGGCAGACCCACCTCCTCCGCGGCCGCGTCGAGGTCCGTGTCGTCGGTGACCTCGACGCCGGGCAGGAGCGGCACGCCGGCGTCGGCCATCAGCCGCTTCGCCTCGAGCTTGTCGCCCATCGCCGCGATCGCGTCCGCGTGTGGGCCGACCCAGACCAGCCCGGCGTCGACGACGGCGCGGGCGAAGTCGGCGTTCTCGGCGAGGAACCCGAAGCCGGGGTGGACCGCATCCGCCCCGGTCCGCTGCGCCGCGTCGACGATCGCGTCGCCACGCAGGTACGACTCGCCCGGCGTGGCACCGCCGAGTGCCACCGCCTCGTCGCAGGCGCGCACGTGCGGCGCGCCCCGGTCCGGGTCCGAGTACACGGCGACCGTCGCGATGCCCATGGCGCGGGCGGTGTCCGCGATCCGCAGGACGATCTCACCGCGGTTCGCGATCAGCAGCTT
>CAZADJ010000184.1:2051-5244 GCA_964483845.1 uncultured Actinomycetota bacterium
ACATCCGGAAGACGCCGAAGGAGTCCGAGCCCTCGACCGGTGCGTTGTGGACGGCGGACAGGGTGATGCCGAGCACGGTGCGGGTGTCACGCGGGTCGATGATGCCGTCGTCCCACCCCTGCCCGGTGGCGTAGAACGCCGACGAGGTGTGCTCGACCTCCTCCTCGTGGCGCCGCTTCGCCTCCAGGCCGCGCTCCTCGTCGATCTCCTCGCCCCGGCGGGCGGCGGAGGCGATCTCGACCATCGCCATCACCCCGGCCAGCTGCTGCGGGCCCATCACCGCGATGCGGTGGTTCGGGTAGGAGAACACGAAGCGCGGGTCGTAGGCCCGCCCGGACATGCCGTAGTTCCCGGCACCGTACGACGCGCCCATCATGATGGTGACGTGCGGGACCTCGGAGTTCGTCACCGCGTTGATCAGCTTCGCGCCGTCCTTGATGATGCCGCCCTGCTCGTACTCGGTGCCGACCATGAACCCGGTGATGTTCTGGAAGAAGATCAGCGGCGTGTCGGCCCGGTTGGCGAGCTGGATGAACTGCGCACCCTTCTCCGACTCGGCGGAGAACAGCACCCCGTTGTTCGCCAGGATCCCGACCGGGTAGCCGTGGACCGAGCCCCAGCCGGTGACGAGGTTGGTGCCGTAGGAGGCCTTGAACTCCTCGAAGCGGGAGCCGTCCAGCACCCGGGCCAGCACCTCACGGGCCTCGAACGGCTCACGCAGGTCGACCGAGAGGATCCCGAGCAGGTCCTCGGGGTCGTGCACCGGCTCGTCAGCGGGCAGCGTCGGTCCGTAGCCCTGCTTCTCCCGGTTGAGGTGGCCGACGAGCTGGCGGGCGATGCGGATCCCGTCGAGCTCGTCCTCGGCCAGGTAGTCGCCCAGCCCCGAGACCTTCGCGTGCATCTCCGCGCCGCCGAGCTCCTCCTCGTCCGCGTCCTCGCCGGTCGCCATCTTCACCAGCGGCGGACCGGCCAGGAACACCTTCGAGCGCTCGCGGATCAGCACGGTGTAGTCGCTCATGCCGGGGACGTAGGCGCCGCCGGCCGTGGACGAGCCGAACACGACCGAGATGGTCGGGATCCCCGCCTTGGACAGCGCCGTGAGGTCGTGGAAGGTCCTGCCGCCGCGCACGAATATGTCGTGCTGGACGCGCAGGTCCGCGCCGGCGGACTCGGTGAGGTTGATCGCCGGGAGGCGGTTCTCCCGCGCGATCTCCAGCCCGCGCAGCGACTTCGTCACCGAGTAGTGGTTCATCGCCCCGCCCTTGATGGTCGGGTCCGCACCACCGACGAGGCACTCGACGCCGTTCACGATCCCGATACCGCCGACCGTCGAGCCGCCGACGTCGAACTCGTCGTCACCCCACCCGATCAGCGGGGACAGCTCGAGGAACGCCGAGTCCCGGTCGAGTAGCAGCTCGATGCGCTCCCGGATCAGCAGCTTGCCGCGCTGGCGCTGCCGCTCGACCTTCTCGGGGCCACCGCCCGCCCGGGACTCGGCGAGCGCGTCCTCCAGCTTCTCGATCAGCTCGAGGTTGCCCTCACGGTTCGCGCGGAACACGTCCGAGCCGGTATCGACGCGGCTGGGGAGCACGTCGGCCGGAGGCGCTCCGATGCGCACGAGCTCGCTCCTCCTCCCGGACACGACGACTCTACGCTACATTCAACTATCAGCGCAACTATTGAAGTATCCTTCAGATAGCACAGGAGCCGTCGGCCGGGGTCGCGCCGACGCGGGCAACGAGCGCGAGGTGTACGTGGCACAGGCAGCGGGGATCACCGCCCACGAGCCTCCCCCGCCGGGCACGAAGGGGCGGCGCACCCACGACGCCCTCCTCGACGCGCTCGAGCGGCTCCTCGCCGCCGGGGGGTACCCGGCCGCGACCTCGACCGCCGTGGCCGCGGAGGCGGGGGTCTCGACCGGGACCTTCTACACCTACTTCGACGACAGGCACGCCGCCCTCGCCGCCGCGTTCGCCCGACGTCTCCGGCGGCTCGTCTCCGCGGTCGAGGCCGAGCTGACGATCGAGGCGCTGCTCGACGACGGGCTGCGGACGGTGCTCGAGCGGGCGGTGGACGCGGTCCTCGGCGAGTACCGACGGTACGCCGCGACGTACCGCGCGGCGCTCGCCCAGCTGCCGTCGTCCGAGGCGTTGCGCGACGCGTACTGGCGTGCGCACGAGGCGAGCGAGCGGGCCCTCACGACGTTCCTCCGGCGCGCGCAGGCCGCCGGTCGGGTCCGTGAGCAGGCGGACCCGCGCACGCTCGCGCTGACGCTCCTCGTCGTGGTGCAGGGCGCCAACAACCCGCTGCTCCTCGCCGACCCCGGCAGCGGACAGACGCGCGCCATCCGGGGCGAGCTCATCGCCCTGCTCCACCACCTGCTGACCGGCGAGGCGACGGTCGGTCGGCTACGGTCGGGGGACCGGGGACAGGAGCCGACATGACCAGGACCGGCCGTCAGCTGCGCGATCCCGAGACCCTCCCGGAGATCCCCCGTCGGCTGGCACCCCACGGTGACGGGCCCGAGACCGTCCGGGATCCCGACCTCCTCGACACCGTCGACCCACGGTGGCTCATCGCGCTGCTCCTCGCCTGGCCGGTGCTGCTCGGCATCGCGCTCCTCATCGAGCCCGCGGCAGCGGATCCCGAGGCCATCCCGGGCACGGTCGAGCGCACCGTCGCCACCGCCTTCTTCCTCGCCGCCGCCACGGTGCTGATCGGCGCGGTCGAGCGGCGCCGGTTCACCTTCGCAGCGTCCACGGTCGCCGCCGCCACCTTCCTCTTCGCCGCTATCGCCTGCCCCGCCACCGGCCACCACGCGATCGGCGGCTGGTGGGCCGTCCAGATGGGAGCAGCCGGCGCGCTGCTCGGCGGCTCCGCCTACGGCTGGCGCTTCGCCCCCCGCCACGCCGGGCGCCCGCACCCGCGTGAACGGCGCTCCCTGCGCTGAGAGGACGCTCGGTGCGCTGAACGGCGTCCCGTCCGGGAGGGGACCCCCGTCCCAGGCGGTCGGGGACCTCACGCGGCAACCTCGGATGTCATGGACGTCCGGCTGACCGGGGGACCGGGGTGAGCTCACTTCGGATGAGGATCGTGTGCGCGGCGGTGGCCACGGCGCTCCTCGCGGTGCCGACGGCGCGATCCGGCCCGGCCGCCGCCGACGTCGAAGGGGACCCGGCCGCCGAGGCCGCCC
>CAZADJ010000185.1:0-5198 GCA_964483845.1 uncultured Actinomycetota bacterium
CGTCGAACGCGCCGGGTCGCGACGTCGTCGCCGCCGTCGAGATCGACCTCGAGGACGTGCTGACCGGCGTGGACCGTGACATCCGCCTGGAGGTCGCGGTCCGGTGCGACACGTGCGACGGACGCGGTTCGGCCAGCGGCGGAGAGCCGGTGACGTGCTCGACCTGCGGTGGCTCCGGTCAGGTCCAGCGCATCGTGCGCTCGGCCTTCGGTCAGCTCGCAACCGCCCGTCCCTGCTCCGCCTGCGACGGCACCGGACAGGGCGTCGGCGACCCGTGCCCCGACTGCGACGGACAGGGTCGACGCCTCGAGGCGCGCAACCTGACCGTCCAGGTGCCGCCGGGGGTCGAGGACGGCGACCGGCTCCGGGTCAGCGGTGAGGGAGAGGCCGGACGACGCGGCGCTCGCGCCGGCGACCTCCACGTCCAGGTCGGCGTCCGGCCGCACGAGTTCTTCGAGCGCGAGGGGCGCGACCTCTGGTGCGACGTCAGCGTGCCGTTCGTGCACGCGGCGCTCGGTGCGACGCTCGACGTCCCCACCGTGGACGGTGGTACCACCGCGGTCGATCTGCCCGCGGGGACGCAGTCGGGCGAGGTCCTCGTCGTGCGCCGCCAGGGCCTGCCGATGCGACACGGTGGCAACCGCGGCGATCTGAAGGTGCGGGTCCGCGTCGAGGTCCCCCGCAACCTCACCACCGAGGAGCGCGAGCTACTCGAGCAGCTCGCGACGCTCCGCGGTGAGGAGACCCCGCCGTCCGGGAAGGGCCTGTTCGACCGCCTGCGCGAAGCCTTCCGGTAGGCGTGAGCCGGTAGACTCGTCACCCGGGGCGCCGGAAGACGCCCGCAGCCCGTGAAGGAGCAGCAACAGCACCTTGGCTAGTTCCTCCCAGCCGTCCACCTCCGCCGTCGATGGACCGTCCGGCGGCACCTACGCCAAGGTCGTCGTCCCCGGCGAGCACTCGATGGTCTCCCTGCTCGGCGCCCGCGATGAGCTCCTGCGCCTGGTGGAGAACGCCTTCAACGCCAGCGTGCACGCGCGCGGCAACGAGATCACCGTCACCGGGCCGCCGGACGAGGTCGACCAGGTCGTCGACCTCTTCGAGGAGCTGATCCTCCTCCTCTCGCAGGGCCACGGTCTCGACCGCGGCGTCGTCGGACAGACGATCCGCATGGTGCGCTCGGACTCGTCCGAGCGGCCGTCCCAGGTGCTGAGCCACGAGGCGCTCACCCACCGCGGCAAGACCATCCGGCCCAAGACCCTGGGACAGAAGCGCTACCTGGACGCGATCGCTGGGGCGACCGTCACCTTCGGGATCGGTCCGGCCGGTACCGGCAAGACGTACCTGGCGATGGCCGCCGCGGTGCAGTCGCTGCGTGACAAGGAGGTCAACCGGCTCATCATCACGCGACCGGCGGTCGAGGCGGGGGAGAGTCTCGGCTACCTGCCGGGGACCCTGATGGAGAAGATCGATCCGTACCTGCGTCCGCTGTGGGACGCGCTCCACGACATGATGGAGGCTGAGGAGCTCGGCGCGCAGGTCGAGCGCGGCACCATCGAGGTCGCACCGCTCGCCTACATGCGTGGCCGGACCCTGAACGACTCGTTCATCGTGCTCGACGAGGCGCAGAACACCACGCCGGAGCAGATGAAGATGTTCCTGACGAGGATCGGGTTCGGCTCGAAGGCGGTGGTCACCGGCGACGTCACGCAGATCGACCTGCCGAGCGGCCGCCACTCGGGGCTGAAGGTCGTGCGTGACATCCTCACCGGGATCGAGGGCGTGAGCTTCGTAGAACTCGGAGCTGCCGACGTGGTCCGACACCAGATCGTCCAGCGCATCGTCGAGGCGTACGAGCGGCACTCCGAGGAGCTGCACCAGGCGGCCCAGCGACGTCGGTCTCCGACTGCGGACGAGCCGGGCCCGGAAGGTGGTGCCCGCTGACCGATGGCCGTCTTCATCGCGGACGAGCAGGATCGACCGGTCGACGTCGACGATCTCGCCTCCCTGGCCCGCTTCGTGGTCGCGGAGCAGGACGTGCCGGAGGAGATGGAGCTGTCCCTGCTCCTCGTCGACGAGGCCACCGTCGCGAAGCTGAACGAGGAGCACCTCGACGAACAGGGGCCGACCGACGTCCTCGCGTTCCCGATGGACGAGCCCGGCGAGGTGCCCGATGAGGTCCCGGCGGTGCTCGGCGACGTGGTCCTGTGTCCGGCCGTCGCGGAGCGCCAGGCCGCCGAGCGCGGCCACCCGCCCCAGGAGGAGCTCCAGATGCTCACGGTCCACGGCGTCCTGCACCTCATCGGGATGGACCACGCGGACGCGGCCGAGGAGCGCGAGATGTTCGGGCTGACCGAGCGTCTCCTCGCCGGCTACCGCGCCGACAGCGAGGCACGACCGCGATGACCGGTGCGGAGTGGGCGCTGCTCGCGGCCGTCGTCGCGCTGGTCGCACTGACGGCGCTGCTCGCCGCCGTGGAGACCGTGCTGACGCGCCTCGGGCTGGTGCGCGCGCTCGCGCTGGACGAGGAGGAGCGTTCCGGGGCGGCGGCGCTGCTCTGGCTCCTCGAGCACCCGGCCCGTGGTCTCAACGTCGTGCTGCTGCTCACGATCACGACGCGGATCGTCGCGGCCGGCCTCCTCACCATCCTGGTCGTGCGCTGGGGACTCACCTGGACGGCGCTCGCGGTCGTGGGCCTCGTCGTCGTGAGCTTCGTGCTCGCCGAGGTGTCGCCACGGACCTACACGCTCCGACACCTCGAACGCGTCGGCCTGCTGGTAGCACGCCCGATGGCCGCGACGGCGCGCCTGCTGCAGCCGGTGGCGCGGGCGCTCGCCGCGGTCGGTGGCTGGCTGTCCGGGAGCTCGGCGAGCGGGCCGTTCTCCTCCGACGAGGAGCTGCGCCGTCTGCTCGCCGTGGATGACGAGCACGCTGTCGCGATCGAGGACGACGAACGCGCGATGATCCGCTCCATCTTCGAGCTGGACGAGACGACGTGCCGCGAGATCATGGTGCCGCGTCCGGACATGGTGACCGTCAGCGTCGACGACGATCTCGACGAGGTCGTGCGCACCTCGGTCGGGCGCGGCTTCTCACGCATCCCGGTGGCCGAGGGGCCGCTCGACCGCATCGTCGGTGTCGTGTACGCCAAGGACCTGCTGGAGCGGCTGCACACGGCCGCGACGGCGACCGCCGACGAGCGATCGGGGCTCGACGAGTGGATCGACCTCGTCCGGGAGCCGACGTTCGTGCCCGAATCGCGCCGGGCGGACGACCTCCTCCGGGATCTCCAGCACCAGCAGGTGCACCTCGCGATCGTCGTCGACGAGCACGGCGACGTGGTCGGTCTCGTCACGATCGAGGACATCATCGAGGAGATCGTCGGGGAGATCGTCGACGAGTACGACCACGAAGCTCCGCCGGTGGTCCGGCTCGACGACCGCCGGCTCCGCGTGAACGCGCGCGTCACCGTGCATGACCTGAACGAGGTGCTCGACACCGACCTCCCCGAGGACGAGGGTTGGGACACGGTCGGCGGGCTGATGCTCGGCACGCTGGGACACATCCCCGGTCCCGGCGAATCGGTGACGGTGGACGGGGTCACCTTCGTCGCCGAACGGGTGCAGGGCCGGCGCATCAGCGAGGTGCTCGTCACCTACGACGGTGGCGACGACCGGGAGCCCCAACCGGTGAGCGAAGGGGAGCGGTGATGCGACGGACGACAGCTGACGGCAGCGCGGTGGACGAGGCCGATCTCCTGCGTCGGGCACGCGGAGCGCGGGAGCGCGCGTACGCGCCCTACACGGGGTTCCGCGTCGGGGCGGCGGTGCTCACCGACGACGGGCGGGTGTTCGAGGGCGCGAACGTCGAGAACGCGTCCTCGTCCCTCACGGTCTGCGCGGAGCGGGTCGCTCTGGTCTCGTTCGCTTCGTCCGGTCCGCGCAGCAACGTCGTCGCCGTCGCCGTGGTCGGGGACGGCGAGGACCCGTGTCCGCCGTGTGGGGCGTGCCGGCAGACCATCTTCGAGTTCGGACCCGACGCCGTCGTGTACGCGAGCGGCGACGGCGGACGACCGCTCGTGTCCGGCATCCAGGACCTGCTCGCGCATCCCTTCGGCCCCCGTCGCCTCAGCCAGGGTCGGGACGCGTGACCGAGCCGGGTGACGAGGTCGAGTTGGACGATCTGGCGGACCCGGCGGACGGGAGCGAGCCGAGCGACGTGACCCGGGAGGGCGATGGGATCGAGGAGGGACGGGAGCTCGACGTCGGGACCGTACTCGCCGGTGGCGACGATCTCCCGGAGGGGCACCGCTCGGGGATCGTCTGTCTCGCCGGCCGCCCGAACGTGGGCAAGTCGACGCTGCTCAACGCGATGGTCGGGGACAAGGTCGCGATCGTCACCTCGGTGCCGGGTACCACCCGCAACGCGATCCGTGGTGTGCTCACCCGCGACGACCTCCAACTCGTCTTCATCGACACGCCCGGTCTGGTCAAGCCCCGGGTTCTGCTCAACCGGCGCCTGAACGATCTCGTCCGCGAGACCTGGCGGACCGTCGACGTCATCTGCTTCATGGTCGATGCGGACGCTGGGATCGGACGTGGTGACCGGTACCTCGCGGCCGAGGTCGGGGAGGCCGGGGTCCCCGCGATCTGCGTCGTGAACAAGATCGACCGCGTCGGCAAGGACGCGATGATCCCGGCGCTGGTGAAGGCCGAGGAGCTCGGAGACTGGGCGGAGGTCGTACCGACCTCGGCAGCCACCCGCGAGAACGTCGGACACCTCGTCGACGTCCTCGGTCAGTACGTACCCGAGGGCCCGCGCCTGTTCCCGCCGGACATGGTGACCGATCAGCCCGAGCGTCGGCTGGTGGCAGAGATCATCCGGGAGAAGTACCTCACGCGCGTGCTCGAGGAGGTGCCGCACTCCATCGCGGTGGTCGTCGAGGAGATGACACACGAGGAGGCCGACCGCGAGGACCAACCGGGCCTGACCCGGATCCACGCCCGGATCTTCGTCGAGCGGGACAGCCAGAAGGGGATCGTGATCGGACGTGGTGGCAGGCTGCTCAAGGAGGCGAACACCCTCGCACGCCGGGAGCTCGAAGCGCTGTTGGCCACCAAGGTCTTCCTCGACGTGCACGTGAAGGTCGCCGCCGACTGGCAGACCGACCCGAAGTACCTCGAGCGCTTCGGCTACTGACC
>CAZADJ010000186.1:0-3821 GCA_964483845.1 uncultured Actinomycetota bacterium
AGCCACGCGATGACTCCGGCGACTTCCTCGGACGTAGCGACGTGGTGGTGTGCCAATGAGGTCTCGACGAAACGGCGGACATCCTCGGTGACCCATCCGGTGTCGGTGACCGGGGGCATCACTGCGTTCACCGTGATCCCCACCTGACCGAGCTCTGCGGCGGCGGTCATCGCGTAGTTGTCGAGCGCGGCCTTGGCTGCCCCGTAGGACGCCTCTCCGGGGAAGCCGTCGGGACCTCCCGAGGTGAGCGTGACGATCCGGCCCCAGTCGTCGCCGCGTTCCTGGTGCCGTCGGGCGTGCTCCGCGATGAGGAGCGCTCCGGCTCGCGCATCGACGCTGAACTGCTGATCGAACGTGCTGGCGGTCACGGGCCGCGTCGTCCGTCCGATGGCGTCGGTCCCATGCGTGGCGAACGAGTCACCGACCCAGCCGGACGCGTTGTGGACCAGGATGCGGACGGGTGCGCCGAACACGCTCTCGGCTTCGTCGAACAGGATGCTCGCGGCATCGTCGTGGGTCACGTCGATCGTGACGGCGGTCGCGTCGCCTCCGGCGTGGCGGATCGTCGCGGCGACCTCTTCGGGGTCCCGGGCTCGCGCTTCGTCGTAGGCCCGCGGTCTCGAGGTGTCCGGGTTCTCGCGCAACGGCAGTCCGGTGACCAGAACGCGGGCACCGCCAGCGGTCAGAGCCCGCGCGGTGGCCGCTCCGATGCCGTGATTGGCACCGGTGATCAGCGCGACCGGGTGGCGTCCGCCGGACCGGCGAGGCGGCGCAGGGGATGGAGGCAGCGGAGGGGTAGAAGGAACGGTCGGCATGGGAGGTCTCCCGGTGGGGTGCGTATCAGCGCACACGTCGCGCCACGAGCGTTCACAAGCCGCGTCATCCGACGTCGGCTCGAACGTGGAACCCGAACCCACCTACCTCAACGTGCTCTTCCTGTCCGGGGACCGCTGCCTCTCGGAGCCTACACTTCAGGCTGCTCCCGCCTCATCAAGAACGCCGCGAGCGGTGGGTGAGGATCCGCGTCATCGAGTGTTGGCGGAACCCCGATGCTCGTCAGGGAGGGGGATCCCGAACCGGTCGCACAGCGCCGCCACGTCGGCGTGGTCCTTGTCTTGCAGTTCGTACCCGGTGTGACTCGCCACCAGCCATTCAGGCGTCATGCACCGAACCGCCCGCCCGTTGATCACACCGCGACCGGACAGGGCCTCAGCCCGATAGCGGTCGTCGTTCTCGGGAGGCCCGTACACGCCGTCGCCGTTGTGGTCCAGTTCGATGACGTGGAAGTCGATCTCGCGGCCCTCCTCGTCGCCGAGGACGAAGTTCCACGGACGGGTGTCGTCTCGCGGGACGTCGGTGAAACCCTGCTGTCGAAGGGCGATCTCCAGAACCGCGGCGTCCCGTTTCGTCACGACGATGTCGAGGTCGCTGTGGCGTCGCGTCTGCTCGCCGAGGCACGCGTCGACCGCCCAGCCGCCGTCGAGCCAGACGGTGACCTTCAACTCGTCCGCGAGCTCCACGAACCCCTCCACATCCGCGGCCGTCATCTCGCGCAATGGAGTTCCTTCGAAGTCCAACCCTTCCAGACCCGCGCCACGCCGCCGTCTTCGAACGCGCTCAGGTGCAGCCGGGCGAGCACCATCTCATCCACCTTGTCCTGGTCGTCCACTCGGGCCCTCCTTGTCCAGTGCTCTGTCTGGTCACGACGAGGCGCGTTCGATGCTGCGCAGCCACGCGCCGGTGAAGCCGTCGGGGTCGACCCCGTCGAGCACCGTGGTCGGCCGCCCTGCAGGCTCCTCGTAGAAGCGCAGCAGGTCGCCTTCCCGCTTCGCCGTCAGACGCGTCTCACGCGTCTGGAGTTCAGACCAGCCAACCGCTGCACCGCAGGTGACGGGATCCCACTGGAAGTTCAGCGGGTCGTCGTCCAGCCCGGCATGGCAGCGGCCCATCTCGTTCATGTCGTGCTCCGCGGCGTGGACCTCAGCCTGCCGGGCCAGCAGCGCACCGAGGGCTCCCGCCGCACGCAGCCGAGACAGATGAGCGCGGCGGAGCTGCACGGTCATGGTCGGCCACAGCGGCACCAACGTCAGATCAGCGCCGCTCGCGAGCAGGACCTCTGCGGCGTGAGTGTCGCTTTGCACGTTGAAGTCCATCTCGGGGCCCCACTGGGGGAAGCCGTCAGGCGGGGCACGAAGCCACCCGCCCATGGCCACGACCCGGACACCGTCCAGCGCGCTCGGCCGGGCAGCCGCCAGCATCGCCAGGTTCGTGTACGCCCCGATCGCCACCACCGTGGCGTCCGCCTCGATGCTGCGGTACAGGAGGTCGACCGCCGCCCCCGGGCGTGTAAGCAGGGGCGTGATCGGCTCGGGCCAGTAGCGATCGTCGTCCCACGTCGACGGGTAGCGGCCGAGCGTGGTCATCGACGCCGACGCGCCAGCCGCCACGTCGATGCCGGTGCGCCCAGCGAGCTCGAGGAGGTGGGCCACGCACCCGGCCCGCCCACCGTCCTCGTCGAGGTTGGTCGTCACCCCGACCAGATCGACCTCAGGGCATCCCAGCAGCATGGCGAGCGCACACGCATCATCGGTGTCCCCGCCCAGGTCCGTGTCCAGATGGATCCGCACCACGTTCCGTCTTCTTCCACCCCGCAGTCCCCGTCAACGATATGTACATCCAACGCTTCGCAGTGCAGAGCGACCTCTACCCGCGACTCGCGAACCATGATCGGCTGTGCTGGCGCGCCGAAGACGTGCGATCTGCGACCATGGCCGATCGACCTTCATGGGCGCCGGATCGCGACACTGTGAGGATCATGACTGAAGTCCGTGTGACGATGGAGGACGGCGTCGGGATCTGGACGGCGTCCAGCGGCAGCGGGCTCCCGTTGCTGCTCTGCCACGGCGGGCCGGGGGCTTTCGACACGCTCGAGCCGCTGGCAGCTCTCGTCGATGACGTGGTCACGGTGCACCGGTGGGACCAGCGCGGCGCGGGGCGCTCACAGCGAACGGGGCCCTACACGATCTCTCGCTTCGTTGCGGACATCGAGTGCCTGCGCGAGCATTTCGGCTACGAGCGGTGGCTCGTCGGTGGCCACTCGTGGGGGGCCAGCCTGGCGCTGCTGTATGCCCAGTCCCATCCTGACCGGGTCCACGGCGTGATCTACCTGGCCGGGACGGGACTGGAGTGGTGGCCCCACTACCGCCGGCGGTACGGCCGGGAGCGTCAGCTCCGGCTCGGCCCGGTGCGGGCCCGGCGGCTGTCGGAGCTGGCCGGTCGTGACCGCAGCGAGGCGGAGGAGCGCGAGTTCCGCCAGCTTCAGACCGTGGTCGAGTTCTCCGACCCAGCCCGAGCGGAGCTTCTCGCTGAGCAGGTGGTAGATGCGGACCTGCGTCACGAGATGAACCTGGAAGTCAACGCGGCGATCAACGCGGAGTTGAAGGCGCGCCCACTTGCCGACGAGGTCGCTCGATGTGCTCGGATCACCGCACCGGTCCTGATAGTCGACTGCGCGGGAGACGTGCGACCCGTGGATGCCACGGACAGCCTCGCCGAAGCGCTACCGAACGTTCGTCGCGTCCGCCTCGACACAGGCCACTACCCGTGGATGGAACAGCCAGACGATATCCGAAGCGTTCTGGTCAACTTCCTCGAGACCGAGATCTCCTCCGTGTGAGAAGTCGTCGTGTTGATTCCGGGCTGCTCACTGAATCGAGTCCTGGTAACGCGACTCGTCGACTACCAGGCGCCAGGGTCCCTGTTCCGAAGGGGCAGCACGGAAGTCCTCGAAGTCGAAGGTGAGGACCGGTGTCTGCTCGCGC
>CAZADJ010000186.1:3921-5151 GCA_964483845.1 uncultured Actinomycetota bacterium
TCTCGGTCGGCTGCCACGGTTCTCCGCGCTGCGGAGACGTTTGATATCAGAGGTTCGCTCCGGTGACGCGGGACGGGTCTAGCGAGTGCCTTCCTCCAGCCGCTTCCAGTACCGAACGGAACTCGGGGCCGTGTCCTCGAATCCGATGGAGCGGTAGAAGTGGTGGGCCGGTTCGCGCTCTGGGCGGCGGGCGCTGGAGACCTCGATGAGCTGGCAGCCATGTAGTCGCGCGAAGTACTCCGCGAACTCAACGAGTCGACGGCCGATGCCCTTGCGCACGGCGTTCGGAGCGACCGACAGCGCAGTGATGCGTAGGAACGCCGTGTCAGCTTCAGCGAACAGCGGCACGACGTGAGCCGCGATCACCCCGACGACTCTCGTTGTGTCCTCAACGGCGACCGCGACGAGATCTTGGGCGGAGGTGGACATCCGTGCCAGTCGTCGTCGCACCACCGTGACCGGCCTCTCGTATCCCAGGTCGGCCACCAGGGTCGATACGGAGGGCGCGTCGGTCGGGACGGCGGGTCTCACGATCACCGGAGGAGGCTCTCCCACCAGTGTGCTCGCGCGCTCGCGGCGTCCTGCCTGCTGCTCCTGGAGCTCGAGGTTGGCCACCGTGAAGCCGCGGGCCAAGTAGTTCGCGAGCGCGTGGGGATGGTCCCAGGATGAGGTGTGAAGCCAGACGCGTGGGGAGGACTCGCCACGGTCCGACTCGGGAAGCAGCGCCCAAGCCTCGCGGACAAGTGCGGTCAGGAACGCGCCGCCATAGCCGTGACCGACCGCGTCAGGTCGGATGCCGAAGGAGGCGATCTCCACCTCGCCCTCGTCCGTGAGTGTGAGGCTCGCCCAACCGATGTCTCTGCCGTCCGCGATCGCGACCCAGTGGGAACGATTGGAGTCGCCGAGCACCGGCCGCCACTCCTGGAGAGATCGTCCGAGGCTCGACCACAGGTGGGGCGTCGCGATCGCGTCGTGCAGCGCCCGGATCCTGGCCGCATCTGCTCCAGCAGGGTCTGAGAGGCGAACCAGGCGGAAGCCTTCGACCGGCGCTGCTGCGTGGAGCTGGTGCGGTCCGCGCATCTCGAGGTGCGCAACCAACTTCTGGACCACCGGCCCCTCCCGATCGACTCCATGCTACGAGAAGGCGTCCCGAACTCGGTGGGTCGCGATCCAATCGGCCCACTGCTCCAACTCGCATCACGCGACCATCTCAGCCGCTACCCGAGGGTT
>CAZADJ010000187.1:0-5150 GCA_964483845.1 uncultured Actinomycetota bacterium
GTCTGGTGGACCGGCGGCGGCGCGTGGACCTCCTTCGCGATCGGCTCGAAGTCGTGGATCGAGAAGGTCCACGGGTAGAGGTAGCCGTCCCAGCCGACGACGTCGAAGGGGTGGTAGTCGAGGACGTAGCGCTGCAGCCCGTCGCGCACCCGGACGGTCACCTCGAACTCGCCCCGCTCGTCGTAGGTCCGCAGCTCCGACGGGGGATGCAGGTCACGGTTGTAGAAAGGAGCGTGCTCGAGGAGCTGGCCGTACTCGTTGCGGTACCGGGCCGGGATCTCGATCAGGCCGGGCGAGGTGAACACGAGGTGGCGCTGCGGGGTGTCGTCCATCGCCACGCGGTAGGTGATGCCCCGGGGGATGACGATGTAGTCGCCGGGCTCGTAGGCGACGTCGCCGAGGATGGTCTCGACCGTCCCCGCGCCCTCGTGCACGAAGATGACCTCGTCACCCTCGCCGTCGCGGTAGAAGCCCTCCATCGCCGTGTCCGGTCGGCACAGGGAGATCTCGACGTCGTCGTTGAACATCAGGAGGCGTCGACCGGTGATCGGATCGCCGTCGGGCTCCACCCCCCACGTGTCGAAGAGCCGGTGCGCGTGGCTGTCGGGGACCCACTCGTCGCGCTCGATCGGCGCGAACGAGCCGATCTCCTGGACGCGGCACGGTGTGTTCAGGTGGTAGAGGATCGATGACGCCCCGTCGAAGCCCTTCAGGCCGATGACCTCCTCGGTCAGCAGCTCCCCGTCGTGCCAGAGCTGCGTGTGACGCTTGGGCGGCACCCGTCCGTGACGTTGGTACGTGGTCATCGTGGCTCCCTCCAGCGTGTCCGCTGTGCGCACGCCGCGGTGCGTCTCACGGCGAGTCTGCCGCAGTCGGCGGCTCCGGTCAGGGCGGCGTCCGGTCTCCGCACTCGGCCGGGTGCGCTACCGGCGCTGCGGTCCGGCGACGACGCGGTTGGTGAGGACCCCGAGCCGATCGACGGTCAGCGTCACCTCGTCACCGGGGCCGAGCCACGGGTGGGCGTCCTGACCGTGCACGAGGGACAGCTCCAGGAGACAGCCGGTCCCGACCGTCCCGGAGCCGATGACGTCGCCCGCCTCGACCCGCGAGTCCCGGGACGCGTAGGCGATCATCTCCCCGAACGACCAGTGCAGGTCGGCCAGCGTCCCCCGGGAGTGCTCCACCTCCTCGTCGCGACCGGCCCGCCGCACGGTGGCGGTCATGGCGAGGTCCCAGCCGTCCCCGTCACGGTGCGCCTCGAGCTCGTCGGGGGTGACGAGCTCCGGCCCGAGGCTCGTCGCGAAGTCCTTGCCCTTGGCCGGACCGAGGTTGAGCTGCATCTCACGGCGTTGGAGATCGCGCGCGGACCAGTCGTTCATCACGGTGAAGCCGGCGATCGCCGCCGTCCCCTCGTCGGGGGTGAGGTCGCTGCCGGCCCGCCCGACGACCGCCGCGACCTCCAGCTCGTAGTCCATCGCCTCGGAGCCGTCCGGGATGGCCACCTCTGCACCGTGACCCACGAGGCGGTGCGGGTTCGAGAAGTAGAAGACCGGGAGCTCGTACCAGTCCGGGTGCATCTCGAGCCCCCGGGCGCGACGGGCGGTCGCGACGTGCTCCTCGAAGGCGTAGAAGTCCCGCAGCGCCGGGGGGTGCGGGATCGGTGCGAGGAGGTCGACACGATCGCGGGCCACCACCTCGTCGGGGTCGCTGCGGGCGTGCTCACCCGCGTCGCGCAGGCGCTGGCCGTCGTCGCCGAGCAGCCCGAGCAGCGTCGTGCCCCGTGGCAACGCGTGGACGTCGCCGTCGACGACCAGACCGACCCTGGCTCCGCCGTCGCCGTCCCGGAAGCTCACCCACCGCATGGGTCAGGAGACAACCACAGGCGACGGGGAGCGGCCACCGGCGGTGGCCGTGCGTCCGCCGTCCCGACGGCCGCTCCCCGGGCGGGCCCGTGGCCGGAAGGGCGTGTCCTCACGCCCCGACGCCACCCCGACCCGGGTACCACGTCCCCATGGACCCCACACGCCCCGCCACCCGAGCCCCCGTCGACACGCGCCGCCCGGGTCGTCGGACCGTGCTGGCGACCGTCGCCGCTGCACTGATCGCGGCGCCGATCCTCGCCGGCACCGTCGCGACGAACCCCTCCCCGGTCGACGCCGACGCCCCGGACCAGCGCTACGTGGAGATCGACTGCGGTGGCTACGACGAGGACGGTGAGCTCGAGGAGGCCCGGGCGACGCGGATCGAGCGCGTCCCGGTCGCCGAGGACGGCCGCGTGGAGGTCCCGGACGTCTGCGGTGGCTACACGGCGGACGGGACCTTCGTCGGCGACGACTGACAGCCGGGCACCCCGGCGACGCGGCTGCTCGGTCCGGCGCGAGTCGCCCACCGGACGCCCGGCATCACCCTCCGCGCAGCACCTCGAGCGCGCGCTGGATCACCGGATCGTCGTCGTCTGCCCCCTCCTCTCCGAGGGGGACGTCCTCCGGCGTCTCGACCGTGATGTCCGGAGCCAGGCCCTCCCCGTCCACGCTCACGTCGTTCGGCGTGTACCAGCGGGCCACGGTCACCCGCACGGCACCGCCGGCGTCGAGCTCGTACATCCCCTGCGCGGTCGCCTTCCCGAAGGTCGCCTCGCCGACGATCGTCGCGCGGCCGTGCTCGCGCAGCGCGGCCGCCAGGATCTCGGCGGCCGAGGCGGTCCCCCGGTCTGTGAGCACGACCAACGGCGCCTCCCGGGTCGCGGCGATGCCGGCGTCGGGCGCGCGCCACTCGTCGCGCTCACCCCCCGAGCTCACGAGCGTGAAGACGAGCTCGTCGGGATCGAGGAAGTACCCGGCGATGTTGCGCACGGGGACCGTGTGCCCGCCGGGGTTGGTCCGTAGGTCGATGATGAAGCTCCCGGCCCCCTCGGCGATCAGGTCGCGCAGCGCGGCGTCGACCTCGGCCTCGCCGGCCTCCGTGAACTGGAAGATGCGCACGTAGCCGACGTCGTCCTCGAGCAGCTCGTGGGCGACGTTGGGGACCGAGAAGGCCGCGCGCGTGATGACGAACTCGAGCGTCTGGCCGTCGCGCTCGATCTCGACGAGGACCTCGCTCCCCGCCGGTCCCCGGCCCCGGGAGACGGCCTCGTCGAGGGTCTCGCCCGACACCGGATCGTCGTCGAACGCGACGATGCGGTCCCCGGCGCGCACGCCCGCCGCCTCGGCCGGACCGCCGGGGATCGGCGTCACGACGACCAGGATGCAGCGCTCCGAGAGGACGCGGCAGGCGCGCTCGGGATCCTCGCGGTCCTGGGCCTGGACGAGCGCGCCGATCCCCTCGACCTGACCGGTCACGTCCTCGCGGACGAGCTCGTAGCGCGTGGGGGCGAGGTAGGCGGTGTTCGGGTCGCCGACACCGTGGATCAGCAGGCCGTCGACGGCGGCACGCACCGCGGTCGCCGGCGCGACGCCGTACTCGGCGACGGCACGCGTGTAGCGGTCGCAGAAGCGCTCGAACGCTGCGCTCGGAGCGGCGCACTCCCCGACGTCCCGTCGATCCGCGGCGAGCAGCGGGCGGCGGCGGTCGAGCTCGTCGTGGAGCCCGTGGAGGGCGCCGAGCGCGAGGACGTCGTCGTCGAGCGGCTCCACGTAGCGTGACGTGACCGTGGCGTGGACCTCGCAGAGGACGGCGAACACCTCGGGCGGGTCGTCGCACGAGGTGACCTCGGCCACGGGCGTCGCCGGGTGGTCGCCGGCCGCCGCGCTCGTCGTCGGGCCGTCGGGCTCGTCGGCGGCGGGGTCGGTCGAGCCCATCACGCGCAGCATCAGGGCGGCGATCCCGGCGACGAGCAGGACCGCGGCGACCAACGTGAGGCGGTGCAGCCACCGCGATCCGCGGCGTGGTCCGTCGGCGAGGGGGCTCACGTCAGCTCGATGGGACGGGGGCGGGCGGTGCCCCGGTGTACCGGGTGCCGCCGTGACCGGCGAACGCTCACGGGTCGCTCCTCGTGGCGACCTGCTACCGTCATCCGGACCTCGGGGGGTCGATCAGCGCGGCAGTGAGGGGAGCAGGCGATGCGGCTATGGGTGCGGATGACGCCCGCGTCACGTGTCGTGGTGGCCATCACGGTGTGTCTGGCACTGGTGGCCTGCGGCAGCGGAGACGACGTCGATCTGGCGGACGATGCAGCCGCCACGGAGACCGGAGACGACACCGCCGGTCCCGCATCCGAAGCCGAGGGCGACGGCGTGCCCGAGGACGGGGCGGACGACGCGCGCGACGGGGGCGACGACGCGCCCTGGGCCCAGGGCGAGTTCGACCGCACGCAGCTGCCCGATGGTGTCCCCGACAGCATCTGGCTGCCGTCGACCATGCGCCTGACCAGCGCCGACGACGACGATGACCAGTTCGCCTTCGCGATCACCGGTCGGGTTCCGGGCGACACGCCCGACGCACTCGCCCGGACGTTCGTCGAGCGTCTGTCCGCCGCCGGCTGGGATCACCAGGGCGAGCGATCCGACAGCGTGGGGACGGACCACCTGTTCAGCGACGGGACGTACGACCTCCTGGTGCGGGTGGCCGAACCACCACCATCCAGCAGCGCCATGCTGGTGTGGGTGCAGGCCACCACCCCGTAGGAGCTTCCGCGAGGTCCCCGCTCAGAGACCCGCGAGGACGACGCGGGCCAACTCCGTCAGGCCGGCCTTGAGCACGTCGGCCTCCGGCACCTGACCCTCGGTGAAGAACGCGCTGAGACCGACCTGCAACGCCGTCTCGCCGTCCACGAGCACGTTCAGGTCGGCCTCGTTGGCCAGGAACGCCTCCTGGCCGAGCCCTTCGATCCACTCGAAGGGGATGCCCTCCTGGTCCTCGTACTGGGCCCTCGCTTCGTAGTTGCCCGGGGTCGAGACCTGCACGATCAGGCCCTCCCCTTCAGCTCCCTCCACCGGGACGACGCAGACCAACTCGGACCGCTCCTGAGGAGCGCCGAACTCGAGTGTCCCCGCGAAGGCCGCATCGAGATCCACCGTCTGCAGCGCCGCACAGACCCCCCCGGCCTCCTGATCCTCCTCAGCAGGCACCTCGACAGGCTGATCCTGCGCGACATCAGCGGCCTCCGGCGCCTCCCCGACGGCGTCGTCCGCGTCGGGCGCACCCCCGCTACA
>CAZADJ010000188.1:0-5147 GCA_964483845.1 uncultured Actinomycetota bacterium
AGGCCGACGTCGAGGTGCTCGGGACCGCTGAGCGCGCCGGCGGACTCGCCGGGCTAGCACTGCTCGCCGGTCTGCTCGGCGCCACCGCGATCCACCGCCGCGTCCACGCCGGCTGAACCACCCGCCGACACGGGGGCGACGCGTCGTCGAGCCGGCCTCGAACGGACGCGACGAACCGGTAACTTGTGCGCACCAGCGCCAACAGGCGCCGGCCCGCGGGTGTAGCTCAATGGTAGAGCTCCAGCCTTCCAAGCTGGTGACGCGGGTTCGATTCCCGTCACCCGCTCCGCACGAGGCAGGATCGGTCGGCCACAGGTCATGCAAGTGTATGCTTGCGTGATGTGGCCCCATGTGTGACGTGTTCAAGGCGCTCGCGGACCCGACGAGACGGGCGATCCTCGACGAACTGACCGAGAAGGACGGGCAGACGCTCTTCGAGTTGTGCTCCCGACTCGCCACGAAGCACGGTGTGGGGTCCTCCCGGCAAGCCATATCCCAGCATCTCGACGTGCTCGAGGAGGCAGGTCTCGTGACCACGGAGCGGGACGGCCGCTACAAGTTCCACCACGTGGACACGCGTCCGCTCGGCAGCATCGTCGAGCGCTGGCCGATCAAGGACCGATGATGATCAGGATCAACATCACCAGCGTGCTGGTCGATGACCAGGACAAGGCGCTCGAGTTCTACACGGACGTGCTCGGGTTCGAGACGAAGCACGACATCCCGATGGGCGAGTTCCGCTGGCTCACGGTCGTCTCCCCCGCCGAGCCCGACGGGACGGAGCTCGTCCTCGAACCGGACCAGCATCCCGCCGCAGGACCGTTCAAGCGGGCGCTCGTCGAGGACGGCATCCCCTTCACCTCGTTCGCGGTCGACGACGTCCAGGCCGAGTTCGAGCGCCTGCGCGACCGGGGTGTGCGCTTCACGCAGGAGCCCGCGGAGATGGGTCCCGTCATCACCGCCGTGCTCGACGACACCTGCGGCAACCTCATCCAGCTCACCAGCGCCGCCTGAGGAGGCTCGGCTGTCGTCGCCACGGCGTCGGCCGTCTCGACCCGGACGGGCGGCGATCGAGCCATCCACGCAGGTCGGCTGTGGTCGCGATCGGAGCCGCCCCGACAGGGCGCCGGAACCTAATCACGGCCGCGTGGACACGCACGACCGGTGCCAACAGCGCCAGCTATGACCCTCTGCTCGTATCTGTGTCCGCCCCTGTGGGACGCCCATCGTCAGGGCAAACGCCCGGACACCGCACCACCCGGCAGGCAGCGAGTGTCGACGATGAACGACGCGCAGTAGGTCGGTATGGATCGATGATGTATCCTGCAGGGAGTCTCGTCCAGTCCACCATCAGAAGGGCCGATCTCCGATGCCGAAGCTCAGCAAGCAGCACAAGGAAGCGCTCGCAAAAGGCCGTCGTCAGGCGAAGGCCGTCCGCGAGTACCTCGAGGCGCTGAACGTCGATAAGCGCAAGGTCTCGGACCCCGAGGATCTCGAGAAGCGGATCGCCGACACCGCACAGAAGATCGCTGACGAGGACGATCCGGTCCGCGAGGTGGAACTCATCCAGAGGCGCCTCGAACTGGAGGCGGAGCTCGAGGACGCGCAGGATGCGCCCGACTTCGAGGAGCTCGAGAGCGCGTTCAAGGAGGCGGTGAAGGAGTACTCCGAGCGCAAGGGCATCACGTACCCGGCGTGGCGTGAGCTCGGGGTCCCCGCGGGGGTGCTCAAGGACGCGGGCGTCCCCCGCACCCGACGCGCGAGCTGACCGCCCGCTCCGTCGGGCGGATCTCACCAGTCTCGGCACGGCCACAGCCGCACGAGCTCATCGTGTCGGCGAAGCTCCTTACGGAGCACCGCCACGGTCCGGGCCACCACCATGCACGGTGATCCGCCGTGCTCTCATGGACCCGGCCCAGGAACTCCTCCGGCTCCACATCCGTCGGTCGACCACCCGCACCTCGCCCCGATGACGCGGTGAGGCCCGGACCCTTGGACGCTCCGATCGATCAGCGATGCACGTGCTGCTGACAGCGGGAGCCCCAGCTCGTACAGTCCCACCCTCATGACACGTTCACGGCCGGCATCGACGGTGCGGTTGGCCGCCATCGTGCTCGCGGCCGTCGTCGGTCTCACCACCTGCAACGACGCGTCTCCCACCATCGGTGTGGCGACCCTCGCCCCGTCTGAGCTCGGGTCGCCCGACGGGGCCGGCGAGGACGGAGCGGGACTCGCCGGAGCGGCCGCACAGACGCGGTCGCCGGCGGTACCGACCCACGTCGCCCGACGGAGCGCGGACCCACCGGCTGCGGTCGGATCGCCGGAGCCGACGGGCGAACCGACCGACGTCACGCCGCCGTCGACCGGTTCCACGTCGTCGACGTCCGCGACCCGTGCGGCCCGGGACGGGGAGGTCCGCGCCGCGTGGGTCCACCTGTTCGACGACTCGATCAAGTCCGTGGCCGGCATCGACCGGGTCGTCTCCGAGGCGCGGAGCGCGGGTGTGAACACGCTGATCGTGCAGGTCGTGCGCCGTCACGACGCGTACTACGACTCGTCGGTGCTGCCACGAACGCCGGACCCTCGCCTCCGGGACGGGCTCGACGTCCTCGCCGAGGTGATCCGTCGGGCGGAGCCGGCGGGGATCGCGGTCGAGGCGTGGATCGTCGTCGCCCCTACCTACCACCACGTGTACGACGGGCTGACGCAGCCCGAGGGCTGGGTCTACCGCGACCACGGACGCCGAGCGCCGGAGGGCCAGCGGTGGGTCAGCCGCGCCGCCGACGGGTCCTGGAGCGACTACCTGGACGTCGCGCTGCCCGAGGTGGCCGACCACGTGACGCGCGTCGCGGTCGAGATCGCCCGCGGCTACCGCGTCAGCGCCGTCCACCTCGACTACGTGCGCTACGAGGGTCCCGAGTGGGGCTACCACCCACGTGCACTGCAGCGGTTCCGGCAGGAGACCGGCCGGGGGGACACACCGGGTCCGAGCGACCCGCAGTGGTCCGACTGGCGTCGGGCGCAGGCGACAGCGCTGGCCCGACAGGTGACGCGCGCCGTGCACGCCGCGAGCCCCGGCACGAAGGTCACGGCCGCGACGATCGCGTGGGACGAGGGACCGCGCTCGATCGCGGAGTTCCGCCAGACCCGCACGTACCGTCACGTGTTCCAGGACTGGGCGTCGTGGGCGGCCGACGGCACCGTTGACGCCATCTACCCGATGCTGTACTTCCGCTCACCGCAGCACGCGGCGTGGTTCGACCGCTGGGTCGCGTTCTCCGGCGAGGTGGCCCGGGACGGACGCGCCGACGTCGCCGTCGGGATCGGGGCCTGGTTGAACCCCGCCAGCGTCACCGTCGACCAGTTGCGCCGCGGCGCGGCCGCGACCGACGGTGCGGTCGTGTTCTCCTGGCAGCAACCGTCCAGCGGTGATCGCGCGGCCGCACTGGCGGCGATCCGGAGCCTGTGGGACGGGTAGCGGCGCCGGTTTGACGTCCGTCGGAGCCCGCGCGAGGTTGACGCCATGCCACCAGCGACGCGCACACGGATCGTGAGCGGTCCGCTGGCCGCGCTCGTGGTCGCCGCGCTCATGGTCACCGCGCTCATGGTGCTCACCGCGTGCGGGCTCGTCACGACCGGGCCCCGGGCGGTGACCCTCGCCGAGCTCGCGGCCGACCAGGATCGCTACGACGGGACCGTGGTCAGCACCGAGGGCGTGGTCCGGAGCTTCGACGATCCGCTCCACTACTGGATCGAGGACGAGGACGTCAACCGTGTCGAGCTGGTCCCCCACGACGAGGTCGCTCCCCTGCTCGGTGAGGAGGTACGGGTCGTCGGGGAGTTCACCTTCGACCGGGACCAGGGCCGCCTCATCACCGTGGACAGGATCGAGCCGATCGACGCGACCTCACGGGCGCTGCGGCTACCCGACCCCCGCGCCGATGATGGCCCCGAGCCCGAACGTCGCGACAGCCGCCAACGCACCGACGGCTAGCTGCCGGAGGCCGACGCGGACCATCGGACGGTAGGTCAGGACGCTGATGATCGCGCCGACGACGAACAGGGCGACGGCGGCGGCCACGATCGCGCCGACGAACGCCCCGGTGCCGCCGGTGAGCGCGTAGGGGATCACCGGGACGGACGCGCCGGCCACGAAGGCCGAGAAGTTCGACAGCGCGGCCGTCCACGGCGAGCCGAGCGCCTGCGGATCGAAGCCCAGCTTCTCGCTCGCGAGCAGCCTGGCAGCCGCCTCGCGGTCCCCCTGGATCTCGACGGCGGCCTCCTCCGCCTGATCCAGCGGCAGCCCCTTGGCCCGGAACAGCAGCACGAGCTCGTTGGCGCTGTCCTGAGGCAGCGCCCCGAGGTGCTCCTCGTCGAGCCGCACCTCGCCCTCCCACAGCTCACGCTGCGAGGTGACCGAGATCCACTCGCCGATCCCCATCGACAGGCCGCCCCCGAGCAGGCCGGCCAGGCCGGCCAGGAGGATGGTCTGATCGGCCGCCTGCCCGCCGGCCACCCCCATGACCAGCGCGAGGTTCGAGACGAGCCCGTCGTTCGCCCCGAACGTCGCCGCCCGCAGCGTCCCGGACGCGCGGGCGCGCCACCCCGGGAACAGACTCGCGACGACCCGCGCGTGCACGTGTTCGTCCACGATCATCTGCTGCGGCGCGGCTGGCTCGTCGCCGTAGCGGCCGATCTCCGCCGCCTCGTGGCGTTCGAGGAGCGGCGCGACCGCCCCCAGACCGAACCGCTCGGCGAGGAACGTCAGCACCCGCGCCCGCACCCCACGGGCGGCGGGGGACGTGTCGGGGCGGGGCTCGCCGAGCTCCTCGATCCGGTCGGCCCAGTGGGCCGCGTGGCGCTGCTCGGCCGCGGCCAACCCGCGGAGCACGCGCCCGACCTCGCCGGAGGACTGGTCCGCCATCGCCTCGTACACGGCGGCCGCGTCGCGCTCCTCGGCGAGGTAGCGGCGGTAGCGTCGCCGATCGTCCCTCCCGGTCATCGCCCCTCCACAGGTCGTCGGCGAACACCCAGGTCCGCGACGTCAAGTGGCTCGCAGCGGACCGCGGTGACGATACGCTACGTAGCGGACCCGGACGTCCCCCCGTCGTTCGGGTCCCGGCCCCGCACTTCGGTGCGGGGCCGCT
>CAZADJ010000189.1:0-5133 GCA_964483845.1 uncultured Actinomycetota bacterium
CGTCCTCCTCCGGCGATCGCGTCCGCGTCAACTGGAGTGGTCGTTGACCGAGTCGGTCCCGTCCGGCGTCCGGTCGGGGTCCGTGGCGCGGTACAGCGCGTCGAGGTAGTCGTCCTTGTCGTCGGGAGCCGCCACCCGCACCTGGATGTGGTCGTCCTCGACGTGGATGTCGAACGTGAAGAAGCCGCAACATGCCGACTCGCGTTCGAGCAGTTCCCGCACGTCGTCCTCCATCCCACGACGCTTGCGGAAGGTGAGCAGGACCTCACCGTCGTCGGTCCTGTCACGGTTGCGTAGGCCACGTTGGACGACGTCGGCGAACTCGATGTTGCGGCGGGCGGCAGCCTGCTCGTCGAGCGTGCAGGATGCTCCGCCGTCGTGGAGCGGTAGCTGTCGCATGTTCGTCCCCTTCGCTGGTGGGTGGGCGGCGCGGTCGGACCGAATCCGGCCGCAGCGGTGAGCTAGGCGTGTTCGAGGTCGTCGCGGCGTTGCAGGTACTCGTCCCGGTCGATCTCGCCGCGTGCGTAGCGCACCTCGACCTGTTCGATCGCGCTGGTTCGACCGGTGGTGCCGCGGTTGCCGGTGAGGTTGCGGACGAGCCACACGATCCCGGTGATCAGCGCGGCGACGACCACGATCATGAACACGAACCCCAGGATCATCATCGGGGCCATCATCATCCCGTGCTGCATCCCCTGGCCTCCCATCATCATCACCACGTTGCTCATCTGTCCGTCCTCCTCGTCCGAGGTCGCTTTACACTGTAAGTGGCATGGACAAAGCTAGGGCTTACGCTGTACGCCCGCCAACGGGAGGCCGGTTGTGAGTGAGACCACGACAGCGACGACCGAGACCGCCAGACCGCGCTTGACACGTGAGCGGGTCGTGTCGGCGGGTCTGCAGCTGATCGACGAGGATGGGCTCGACAGCCTGAGCATGCGGCGTCTCGGCGCTGCGTTGGGGGTCGAGGCGATGTCGCTGTACAACCACGTGGCGAACAAGGGCGATCTGCTCGACGCGGTCGTGGAGCACCTGTGGGGCCAGATCGGCGCGCGGATCGAGACGACCGGCGACTGGCGGGACGACGTGTTCGCGTTCGGCGAGGCGGTCCACGGTGTCGCCCACGACCACCCCGAGGCGTATCCGTTGATGCTCAACCGTGGGGTCCTGCCGGACCACGCGGTGGAGCTGGCAGGTGGCCTGGTGGGTTCGTTGCGCGAGGCCGGGTTCGGCGACGGGGTGCACGACGCCGTGCGCGCCATCATGGGTTACGTGGCCGGCTACACGCTGTCGGAGATCGCCTGGTACGGCGGCCCCGAGGCGGCGCTCGCCGAGGGACAACCACCGGCCAGAACGGATCAGGACGAGGGCGGGGCGGAGGCGCGCCGGATCGTGATGGAGTGCGACACCGAGGCCCAGTTCACCTTCGGACTGCAGGTGCTGCTGGACGGCCTGGACGTGCGCCGCGGCGACGCCCGGTGATCGACCGCCGCCGGACGCATCGGTGGCGCTGGCTGCGGGACCCGTCATGGGTTCGCCTCGCCGTGAGCCCGTGACGGGTCGAGCTTCGCGGGTGCGGTCTCGCGGACGGTGCGCCACGCCACCAGGCCGGAGGCGAACGTCAGGGCAGCTGCGGCGTGGACAGCGGCCGTGAGCGACAGCAGGCCGGCGACCACACCGGCGACGACCGCACCGACGGCGTAGCCGATGTCCCGCCAGGAGCGGTAGACGCCGACCGAGGTGGCGCGCCACGAGGGATGCGCGGCGTCGCCCACCACCGCGAGCAGAGCCGGGTAGGCCATCGCGGTGCCGATCCCGAGCAGGATGGTCCCGGTGACCCCGGCGGCGAACGGTCGGGCGAGCCCGAACGCGATGACGGCGAGCCCGACGGACTGGACGAGCATCCCCCCGACGATCAGCGGCCGGCGGCCGATCCGGTCGGCCAGCGGTCCGGTGACGGTCTGCCCGATCCCCCAGATGATCGGGTAGATGGCCTTCAGCAGCCCGATGTCGGCCAGCCCCACCCCGGCCGCGGCGAACAGGACCGGCAGCACACCCCATGACAGCCCGTCGTTGAGGTTGTTGACCAGCCCGGCCTGCGAAGCCCCGAACAGTGTGCGATCCCGCCACGAGGTCTCGGCGATCACCCACCCGGCCGACCGCCTCTGGGTCGACTGGCCGTCCGTGTCGTGGTGCAGGCGCGCCTCGAGGCGTGCGTGGTCGCCGGTGTCGCGCACGACCAGCACCGATAGAGCCAGACCGACCACGGCGTAGGCGATGCCGATCCAGAACGGTTCGGGCCGTAGCCCGGCGGCCGAAGCGATGTAGCCGGTGAGCAGGGCGGTCACACCCACGGCGGTGTAGCCGGCCGCCTCGTTGAGGCCCATCGCCAGACCCCGCTGGCGCGGGCCGGCCAGGTCGATCTTCATGTTGACCGCCATGGACCAGGTCAGGCCCTGGTTGAGGCCCAGCAGGACGTTGGCGGCCACGATCATCCACCAGGCTGGGGCGTAGCCGAGGATGAACGGGACCGGCAGCCCGATGATCCAGCCGACCACCAACACGGCCTTGCGGGTGGTGCGGTCGGCGGTGACCCCGGCGATGAAGTTGGCCGCGGCCTTGGTCAGACCGAACGCGGCGATGAACGCGAACAGCACCACGCTGGGAGCCAGGCCGAACTCGTCCGTGCCGATGACCGGCAGCACGGTGCGTTCGAGGCCGACCATGCCGCCGACGAACACGTTGACGGTGACCAGCAGGGCGAACTGCCGCCAGTTGGCACGCAGCCCCAGCGCGACGCCCTGGCCGGGGATGGGGTCGCGGTCGTCCGTTCGACGTGCCGTGGTGGTCGGTGAGCTCACGTGTCCGGGTGGTGGTCGCGCTCCCACTGGTCCGGCCCCCCAGAGAACACCGATACATCGTGGCGACCAGCACGCTCCAGGACGCTGGCGGCGGTCATGGACCGCTGCCCGTGCACGCAGTGGGTGACCAGTTCGTCGTCGGGCAGGTCGTCGACCGCCACCGGCAGGCTGCCGAGCTCGACGTGGACGGCACCCGAGATGTGCCCAGCCTCCCACTCGGAGCGCTGACGGACGTCGACCGGGGTGCGCCCGGCGGACGGGGTGTCGGTGAGTTCGGTGCGGGCGGTGTCGTGACCGGCCGTCTTCCAGGCGGCTATCCCGCCGTCCAGTGCGCCGACCAGGTTCTCGTAGCCGATCTTCAGGCACTGGCGGACCAGATCGTCGCGGTCCTGGTCGTCGTCGACGACGAACACCAGCGGGGTGTCGAGGTCCTCGACGAGCCAGCCCAGCCAAGTCCCGAAGCTGCCGCGCAGCTCGATCGACAGCGACCCGGGCACGTGCCCGTCCGCGTAGCGGTCGATCGGCCGGACGTCGACGATCTGCGCACCCGCATCCATCTGTCTCGTGACCTGCGATGGGTCGAGCGGCTCGAGAGCCGGGGTGGTCGTGCCGTACAGCCGCGGTCCGCGGCGGTTGACATCACGCAGACGCAGGAAGTACGGCGGGAAGCTGCCCAGCCCGCCCAGGAGCTGCTCGACGAACTCATCCTCGTCGTCGACCTGGAGCAGCGGGTTCGACGCGCGCTGCTCGCCGATCGTCGTGGCCGGCTGGTCGGGCGACCCTGCGGAGCAGAACGAGCCGCCGCCGTGCGTCGGGTACACGGCCAGACCGTCGGGCAGTGCCAGCAGACGTTCGGTGATCGATCGCCAGGCCGCCCGCGCCAGCGGGTCGGTGCGTTCCGGCGAGATCAGGTCGGGGCGGGCGACACCGTCCACGATCAGCGTGCCACCCGAGAACAGGGCCTGCGGCCTCCCGTCGTCGACCAACAGGTAGGCGACGTGCTCCGGAGTGTGCCCCGGCGTGTGCGAGGCCCGCAGCGTCAACCCGCCGAGATCCACCTCGTCCCCGTCGCCGAGCGGCTGGTAGCCGTCCGCCAGCCCTGCCTGCGCCGGCGCGAGGCGGGTGACGTCGGACGACAGGTGGTCCAGCTCGCGGGCCCCGGACACGAAGTCGGCGTGCAGGTGCGTCTCGGCGACCCACCGGATGGCCAGCCCCCGTTTCTCTGCCGCCTCGGTGGGGCCGCGCGGGTCACGTGACGGATCGACGACCAGCGCCGAACCGTCGCCCAGGTCGATCAGCCAGGCGCTGTTGCCCAAGCCTGCGTCGGCGATGCGGTGCACGCTGAGCTCCATGAGGATCACTCCTCAAACATCGGCTTGAACAAGACCGTAGGGGCTGCTACGTCGTAAGTCAAATGAACGTTTGAGGATGGTCGTCCTTGCGGCTCACGCCGCAAACCTTCACGTTCGCCGCGTTCTCCCCACGATCCCTCGGCGAAGACTGGAAGCAGCCTGGGGTCACCCATAACCTCAAGCAGACGCTTGAACAGTGAGGCGACGTGGACGACAACCCAGGATCCCGGGCCGCGAAGGACGAGCTGTTCGCTGCGTTGGCATCCGTCGCCAAGGCGCTGTCCAGCGGCCGACGTGCCGAGATCGTGGAACTGCTGGCCCAGGGTGAACGCACCGTCGAGGACGTCGCCGAGGCCATCGACCAGTCGGTCGCCAACACCTCCCACCACCTGCGGACCCTCGCACGTGCCGGCCTCGTAGCCACCCGCCGGGAACGCACTCACGTGCACTACCGCCTGGCCAGCCCACAGGTGGCCGCCCTGTGGCGAGCGATGCGCGACGTGGCTTCAGAGCATGTCGACGGGATCCAGGAACTCGCAGCCACCTACCTCGGCGACCGTGATCGCCTCGAGACGATCACCCGCGACGAGCTCGCGGACCGGATCGACCGCGGTGACGTCGTCGTGGTCGACGTGCGCCCCGAACCCGAGTACCGGGCCGGCCACATCAGCGGAGCCATCTCCGTCCCCGTCGACGACCTCGAACGGAGACTGAACGAACTGCCCGAGGACGCGGAGATCGTCGCCTACTGCCGCGGGCCGTACTGCGTTTACGCCGACGAAGCCGTGCGCACGCTGGTCCGGCAGGGACGGTCCGCGCGGCGACTGCAGGACGGCTTTCCCGAATGGGATGTCGCCGGGCTCCCCGTAGAGGCCGACACAGAGCCGCCCGACTGAAGACCGCCCTATCGGAGTTCCAGC